>JAILBI010000279.1 GCA_024681175.1 Acholeplasmatales bacterium | reverse complement strand
TGACAACACCTCACATCTAGTATATCATCTTCTTGTAAAAAATCAAATTTTTTTTAGTTTTTCCAAGATGTTGTTATTATTAAACTATGAATGTGATGCACTAAAAAATTAGACAAAATAAAAAGCAGGGTGAGAAGTCCTGCTTAATATCTTTTTATTTGCAATTATAATAATCAAACAATTAACGCTTAGTAAATTGTGGTGCACGTAAAAACCCGCATAACTACGCCATTTTTTATTTGGTGGGCAACAACGCGGGCAACAACGCACTACATACCATAACTCTACTCTGCACTATATAAAAAGATTAAAAGCAGGGTTGTGGATTTCCCCTGCTTCTAACATAATCCATAAATATGAACTCTTTGTCAAAATCAAACGTAATACTATCTCTTAGGAAAGTGTGGTCCTTTCAAAAATCCAGTAACTAAGCCATTCTGTTGTACGTTGGGCAACAACGGAATTATAAAATTTTATTAATTTCCAGCACTCTTATAATGTTTTAATCCAATTCTCCAAAATATATATGCTAAAACATACATTGCAATTCCAACAAAAGGTGCTAAATAATATACAAATTCTGGATATACATTATCTACCTTATTCATTAAAAATTCTGCTGGAAAATAATTAACAAATGCAAATGGAACTATAAATATAATAAAATATTGAATAAATGATTTAAATATAGATATAGGATATGTTGCTACCTTTCTACCATTTCTGTAGAATAGGCTTTCTAAGCTTTGACTAGAATTTAAGAAATAAAAATTACATGTAGATGTAAATAAGAATATTGCTCCTTGAATTAAAACTCCACCAAATATAATTGTTATAACATATAAAATATTTGTAAAGTTCCAAACTATACCAACATTTGCTGCTGAAACACTAAATAAAATTATTCCTAATGTTCCATGACCTATTGCAGCGAACCAATCTGAATTAGATGACAATATTTGAAATAATACACCTCTAGGTCTTAATATGAACCTATCCAAGTCTCCCTTTGTAACAATTTTGTTAAAATCTCTTAATCCAGTAAAGAATATTATCATAATACCATATGTTAAGAATATGAAACTAAATAGAAACATCATTTCGTTTATATTCCATCCATTAATAGTATCAAATTTTAATAATGTAAAATATAAAGCTATTATAGCAGTTGCTTCTCTTAATAATACTGCAAATGATCTTAAGCACGCATCTAGCTTATATTGAAACCAAGAACGCATAGATGTTTTAGTATAATAACCCAACATTTTTATTGTATTATATTTTTCCATCTTAGCCTCCTTGAACAATTACTCTTTTTTTACCAAAGTACCACATTACATTAATGACTATTAATAATATACCTATCCATCCTATTTGAATTAAAAATAAATATAAAATATCTAATCCTTCTTTTTGACCTAGATATATTTCTAGTGGTCCATAATATATTGAATAAAATGGAGTATATGTTATTATTTTTCTCATTACTTCTGGCATAAACCATAAAGGAATCAATGATCCAGATAACAATGATACTAATACATTTTTAATAGTTGAAATACTCCATACATTCCATATCCAAAATGCACATAATTGGACAATCATTGAAATGCACCAATATGTAATTACACCAAGCAATAAGCTTAATATAAATAAAAAGACATAAAACATATTAGTTTGAATAAATATTCCATAAAAAATTAAAGATAATATTAATGCTGGTAAGAAATTGGTTAATAATTTAAATAAAATATTACCTAAATTTCTAGATAAAATTACTTTCTTATAATCTACAGGTCTTAAAAATTCATTGGCAATTGATCCATCTTTTAACTTGTTTTGAACATCTAAATCACTAAAGCTATACGCATTAATTATTGCTAGACCTAATATAAAATTAGTTGTAACCATTTCAAATGATATACCATCTATAGTATCATTAGCGCCATATAATGCTTTCCAAATAGATATATAAATAACAACTTGTAAAAATGTAGCTAAAATGCTAATTAATAAATCAAATCTATATACAAATCTAGATTTAAATGCTAAATACATCTCATATACATATTTTCTCATTAGATTTCACCAGTTTCGTAAATTTTAATTACAATATCATCAATATCAACTTCATTAACTGTAAAATCTTTAACATCATATTTATTATTTATTTCATTTATTAAATCTTTTATAGGCTTTATATTAGTATTAAATCTTATT
>JAILBI010000265.1 GCA_024681175.1 Acholeplasmatales bacterium | reverse complement strand
AGGAAGTCTTATTTTACAATTTAAAAATGATAATATTTTTAGAGTGACTGTTTCAAATAGCTTAAGTGCTATTTATTCATTTTTATATGCAATATTTTCTCATTTAA
The DNA here is from genome assembly GCA_024681175.1 of Acholeplasmatales bacterium. The sequence goes on along the minus strand of JAILBI010000265.1, from coordinate 3,616 downwards.
TGATGTATTTTACTAATTCATATTTTTATTTATTTGTTGAGGTTGTTTATATAGCCATTGGGCTTATGAAAATATATTTAATATTACATGTTAATAATTTTATTGATAAAAAAAGAAAAATTGATGCATGTATTTTATCATTTTTATTATCGATGTCTGTATTGATGTTTTTATGTGCAATTTTAATATATACGGATAGAGGTACATTTAATAAATATAGCTTTATGGTATATGCATATGCAGTCTATGCCTTTTATTCATTAATAAGCGCAATTGCATCGTTTATAAAGGCAAGAAGGCTACGTAATCAAATTAGACAAAGATTCTTTGTTGTAAAGCTTGGATGTGCAATATTTTCAATGTATGTACTAATGATTTCATTATTAAATCAATTTTCTAATTCTGATCCTTCAAAATATGAACTAGCTGGTGGTTTAGCATTTGGAGGTGCTATATTTTTGGAATTCTTAACAATAATATATGTAAAAATTAGAAATAATCGTAAAAATTATGAACAATAATCAGATTATTGTATGAAAAAAATATAATTTAAAATAAAAAAGATATATGTTATAATTTAAAAAAGGAAGGACGATGATTTATATGAAATATGTAATTACTATTGGTAGAGAGTATGGTAGTGGAGGAAGATTCATTGCAAAGCTAGTTGCCGAAAAACTAGGTATTGCCTTTTATGATAATGAATTAATCACTGAAGCATGCAAGGAATCAGGATTATCACCTGCAATTTTAGAAACTTATGATGAAAAAACTGATGGTTTCTTTAGCGTTGCTGGGATGTATAGCTACGATATGAGCTTATCTCAAAAGGTATTTTTAGCTCAATTTGACGCCATCAAGAAAATTGCAGAACAAGACTCTTGTGTCATCGTTGGTCGTTGTGCAGATTATGTATTAAAGGATAATGAAAACCTAGTTAGTATTTTTATTTGTGCTCCAATGGATGAAAAGGTAAAGAGAGTTACTGAGTTCTATGGTGTAAAGCCTGAAAAGGCAGTTAGCACAATTACTAAAAAGGATAAAAAGAGAAGAGGATATTATAATTACTATACTGATTTAGATTGGGGTAAAGCAGCTAATTATGATATGTGTATTAATTCTAAATTAGGTATTGAACAATGTGTTAATTTAATTGTTCAATATGTAAAGGAAAGATTTAATCTTGAGTAGTCTATTAGATTATTCAATTCTAATTGTAAGAAATCTTAATCTTGGAGTAGGACAAAGTGTTGAAATAGTTTGTCCTCTTGAATGCAAAGAGCTTGCTGAGACATTGAAGGATGTTTTGGTACGCTCTTTTGTTAATGTTTCAGTTACATATAATAATGAATGTGATGAATATTATGCTGCTTTAGGTGCGGATTATTATGATAAACTGATTGAATGTCAATTTGTTAGAATATCAATAATCTCATCATTTACAAATATTAAATCTAAAAAATATATTGAATCCCAAACTATGAAGGTTAGAAATTATTTATATTCTAGCCATTCACAAAGAACTGTTGTCGCATATCAAAATGAAATATGGGCCAAGAGATTAGGTATTACATATTTAGAATTAAAAAATAGAATAATTGATATGGCATTAAGAGGTAATCCTCTATCTAAGTATATTGATGATTTATATAATTGCGATATTAAATATGCAAGGATTAAAAGCTCTATAGGAACTAATCTATATATGGAATTTACAGATGGATTCATTTTTAATGATGGTTTTATCAAAACAGAAAATGGAGTTCCTTTTAAAGCGAATATTCCATGTCTTGAAATTTTTACATCTCCAATTAAAACAAGTCTAAGAGGTCATGTAGAGGGAAGTAAGCCAGTTTATATTAACGGAAGAATAATAAAAAGATTTAGTATCGACTTTTTAGATGGCCAAATTGTATCATCAGTTGGTCTTGATTCATTATTGCATGATGAAACATTATTTTACTGTGGTGAATTAGGTTTAGCTTATTATTCAGATTTCTTATTTTATAACACTTTATTGGATGAGAATTTATCTACTCATATAGCATTAGGTAATTCTTATTATATGGGTATAAAGAAGAAGGAAAGAGATAAATTAAATTCATCTCCATATCATATTGATTTGCCAATTGATGATGGAACAATTGAGATATCATTTTTTGATAAGAATGATAAATTGAAAGCAGTATTTAAAAATTCGGGACTTGAGATATATGATAACTAAAGATATTCATTCAAATAAAGAAACAGTAGCAGACGCACTTTATATGCTTGATCTTGCAATTAAAGAAGCCAAAAGAGATAAAGATAGAATATTATGCCTTATTACTGGCTATGGATCTAAGGGTGGAACTCATAAGATTAGAACGGCTGTAATAGAAAGGTTAGAAGAATATAAAAAGTCTAATAGAATAAAAGCTTATATTATCGGTAGTGATATCGATTATAGTGATAAATATATTGAGTTTTTAAAATTTGCACAAGGGTTTTATAACGTCGAAAAACAGCACAATAGTGGCATTATTTATATATCTGTGTAAAAATATTTTAAAAAAACGTTTTCAAATTTACGAATTTTATATAAAAAGTTTAAAATGTATCGTTTATAGCAGAACAAAATTCGAATTTGTTTCAATATCTTCGAATTTTGTTTTTTATTTTTGTTTTGTTACAAAAAAACAAACAAAAAAATGGCCATTTCTTCGTTGACTTATTTTTTGTACATGATATAATTATAGAGAAATTCGTAAAATTTTTGGCTATATAATTTATTATATAGTTAGGAATTAAAAAGGGTGGTGAATTAATGGCTAGACATACATTATCTGTATTAGTTAATAATCACATGGGTGTCCTATCAAGGGTTGCTGGATTATTCTCTAGAAGAGGCTTTAATATTGAAAGCTTAGCGGTTGGTGAAACTGAAGATCCAGGATTTTCTCGTATGACGATTGTTACATCAGATGTTGATGATGAAACTTACAATCAGATTAAGACTCAGCTTGAAAAGCTAATGGATGTTGTAAAAATCCATGAGGCTGATAAGGTTGACTCAGTTGTACGTGAGCTTGCTCTTATTAAGATTGATTCTAAAAATGATAAAAGAAGTCAAATTCTTGAGCTTGTTAACATTTTTAGGGCACATGTACTTGATGTTACGAGTGAAACATTGATGATTGAAATCACAGGTGATTCTGAAAAGATTTCAGCAATCATTTCAATGTTAGATGAGTTCGGAGTAAAGGAAGTTATCCGAACAGGAGCTATCGCTATCGCTAGAGGTTCAAGCGAATTAAAGAAGTAGTAAAAAATATAGGAAAAAAGAAAGAGGAGAAATTTTAAAATGGCAGAAGCTAGAATTTTCTATGAAAAAGACTGTGACTTAAATTATTTAAAGGGTAAGACAGTTGCAATTATTGGTTATGGTTCACAAGGACATGCACATGCATTAAACCTTAAGGAATCAGGTGTTGATGTAATCGTTGGTCTTTATGAAGGATCAAAGAGCAAGGCTAAGGCTGAGGCTCAAGGCTTAACAGTTTATTCAACTGCAGAAGCTGCAAAGCGTGCTGATATCATCATGATCTTAATTAATGATGAAAAGCAAAAGGCTATG
>JAILBI010000161.1 GCA_024681175.1 Acholeplasmatales bacterium | reverse complement strand
TGCTTCAAGAGGTTGATACATTAAATTATAAATATAATGATTTAAATAAAGAAATAAAGAAATATACTGGTGGTATATCAGTAAATATTACAAATTATAAGCATGATAAAACTCTAGAAGCATTATCATATATTACAGTATCAGGACAAGCATTAAAGAATGAATTAAATAAATTAATTCCTTTAATGGAGGAAGTATCATTAAAGCCTAATTTTAATGATATTAATAGAATTAAAGAACGCTTATTAGAATTAAAAGAGGATTTAACATTATCTATTACTGGTAAGGGTCATAGAGTTGCCTTATTAAGAAGCTTATCATATATTGATGAAAATTCTAGAAATCAAGATGATGTATCAGGTATTGCATACCTAGATTTCATATCTGATTTAGTTAATAATTTTGATAATAAAATTAATGATATTGTTTCTAATTTTAATAAATGTAAAAATTATTTTACTAAATCAAATATTATTGTAGGCATTACTACATCTAAGGATAATTTAGATTTTGCATTAAATAATATTGATTCATATTATAATGATCTAATTAATGATATTAATTATGAAAAAGAAGAATTTAAAGAAAATATTTTAAATGAAGCATTCTTAACAGAATATAAAGTATCATATAATGCTTTATCAGCTAAATATGATTATAAAATATATAATGGAGCAATGAATGTATTAAATAATGCAATATCAATGGATTATTTATGGATAAAGGTAAGAGTTAATGGTGGAGCATATGGATGCTTCATTAACACTAGCCCTTATGGATATGTATCATTTGCTTCCTATAGAGATCCTAATATTTTAAAAACATTTGATGTATATAAAAATATATCTAATTATTTAAATGAATTTAATCCTGATATAGATAAATTAACTTCACTAAAAATAGGTGCAATGGGTAATTTACAATTAGTATTACACCCAAGAGATATGGCTGAAAATGCGCGTGTTGCCTATTTAAGAGGATTATCATATGAGGAGCGTAAAAAGACAAGAGAAGAGCTTATTAACGCAACCTTAGATGATATTAAAAAGGAATTTGATATATTTAAAAATGTTAATAAAGAATATGTTATTACAACTATAGGTAATAAAGAAGAAATAGAAAAGAATAAATCTTTATATAAAAATATTAGAAATTTAGAAAAATAAAAAGAGGCACGAGCCTCTTTTTGTTTTAGTTTTATTATTTAACTTCATAAGTCCAATTATATTTATCATCAAGCTTACCAGATTGGATACCTGTAATTTCATCATAAAGCATTTGTGAAATCTTACCAATCTTACCATTGTTGATTTGATATTTCTTTCCATTAACCTCAAGAAGACCAATTGGAGAAATAACTGCGGCAGTACCTGTTCCCCAAGCTTCTTCAAGTGTTCCATTTTCAACAGCTTGTGTTAATTCATCTAAAGATAATTTCTTTTCAACAACTGGAATATTTTTATCTTTTAATATATGAAGACAAGATTTTCTTGTAATACCAGGTAAGATAGAACCATCTAATGCAGGAGTTACAACCTCACCATTGATCTTAAACATAACGTTCATTGCGCCAACTTCTTCAATATATTTTTTATAAACACAATCTAACCATAATACTTGAGAATAGCCTTTTAATTCAGCTTTCTTACCTGCACGAGTAGAAGCAGCATAGTTACCACCACACTTAGTGTAGCCTGTACCACCCTTTCCTGCAACACGTTCATCCTCAGTTTCAATCATAATTGATACTGGGTTTAAGCCTTCCTTATAATATGATCCTACTGGACATAAAATAACCATGAACATTGCATGATGAACACCATGTACACCAAGTGTATGGTCATCACCAATCATAAATGGTCTTACATATAATGATGTACCAGGTAATGTTGGAACCCATTCTCTATCAATGTTTACTAATGTTGAAACAGCTTGAACGAAATCATCTTCATTTAATTGTGGTAAGCAGATTCTTTCTGCAGAAGAATTCATTCTCTTTGCGTTCTCATAAGGACGGAATAATTGAATTTTACCACTAGCAGTTCTATATGCCTTCATTCCTTCAAATATTTCAGCACCATAATGAAGTGCAGTAGATGCAGGAGACATTTGAAGTGGTCCATATGGAACTATTCTAGCATCATGCCATCCCTTTCCTTCATCCCAATCCATGATAAACATGTAATCAGTAAAATATTTTCCGAAGCCAAGATTGTTCATATCTGGTTTTTCTTTTAATGTTTGAGCTTTTACAAATTTAATATCTAACATATTTAATCCCTCCATATCAAACTATAAATTAATTATACTCTTGTTAGGTAAGATTTAAAACATTAAAAACACTTTTTTATTAGAAAAAATAAAGTTTTTACTATGTATTATTTAAACTTTCAGTTATAATAAGATATAAAATTTTATTTTTAAGGATTTATTATGAATTGGGATGAAGGAAAGGGATGGCATGATGCTAGAATAGTTCCATATGGACCACTTCAAATGTCTCCTGCATCTACTGCACTTCATTATGGTGCTGAAATATTTGAAGGAATGAAGGCATATAGAACTGCT
>JAILBI010000148.1 GCA_024681175.1 Acholeplasmatales bacterium | reverse complement strand
ACATTAAATGAAGATAAAACATTATCTAAATTCTTTTTATAATCTTTATTTTTAACCTTATCTGCTTTAGTTAAAATGATATATGATTCTTTATTAGTTTCTTTTAAATAATTAAACATAATAATATCATTTTCCTGTGGTGGTATTTTAAAATCCACAAGTAGAAAAGAACATTTTAATGATAATCTTTTATTTAAATATTCTTCTATCATTTTACCATATGTTTCTTTTTTATTTTTAGATACTCTTGCATAACCATATCCTGGGGCATCAACTAAATAAAATAAATCATTTAATAAATAAAAATTTAATGTATCTGTTTTACCAGGGTTAGATGATACTCTAGCTAAAGATTTTCTATTTGTTAAGGCATTAATTAATGATGATTTACCAACATTAGATCTACCTAAAAATAAAAATTCACTTTTACCTTCCTCTGGCATTCCACTTAGTGTGACTGCAGATATAATAAATTCTGATTTTTTAATTTCCATTTTTTACTCCAAATTAAAATTTAATATTTTTGCAATAGGCATAAATTCTTCTTTATTTAATACGGCACTACCTATATCTGCATGTGTATCATCACCATGGCAATCTGAGCCTGCTGATTTTAATAAATGATATTTTTCTGCAAGTAAATTAAAATGATTTTCATCATTCTTTTTATTTGCATATCTTGTCTCGATACCATCAAAGCCAAATTGTAATATTTCTTCAACTAATTCTTGTTTTTTAATTAAGCATGGATGAGCTAATATTGCGATCGCATTTTCTTCTCTTATAAGCTTTAATCCTTCTTCAACTGTCATTTTAGTTGATGGAATATAAGCTTTAGAATCTTTAGATGTATAAAATGCAGCTTCTGCATATGAAATATTATTTTCTTCAGCAATATTTCTCATCATGTTAGCTCTTGTAATAATATTTCCTTTTAATAATTTATCTAGGTTAATTTTAACATGATAAATATCTCTAATATTTTCCATCATTTTAATGGCTCTAGCTTTTCTTCTTTCTTTATTTTTAATAGAAAATTCAAGCATGCCATTTGGAATAATATTATTTTTAAATAAGGTAATAATATGTATGCTTTCACCTTTATATTCTGTTGAAAGCTCCATACCCTTTATTACTTTAACATTTTTATCTTTACAAAGATTTACTATTTCATCACAGCCAAATACTGAATCATGGTCAGTTATGGCAAAAATATCTACATGATTTTTTATGGCTCTATCTATAAGTAAAGACGGTGATAAAACACCGTCACTATATGTAGTATGATTATGAAGATCTACTTTCATCTTTTGCATCCTTTAAATCAAGCATAAAATCAACTTCAGTTAATATATCCTTAATTTGCTGAAATTTTAATAATTTAATTGCTTCTTCTCTTGTATATAATTTTGCTTGTTTAATATGACTATCTATTGGTGATAATTCTTGTTCATTTTCATCAAAATATCCCAAGAAAAAAGTTACTTGCTTCAATGAATGACCAAGTACAACATATTTAATAGTTCTTTTGAAATTAGGAATAAGGGTAGCATCTATTCCTGTCTCCTCTTTTATTTCCCTAAGTGCACAATCTGTTACACTTTCACCATGCCTTATATGCCCCTTTGGAAAGCCATATGATCCGTTAGGTTCTACAATTAGAACATAATATCTAACGCCTTCCTTTTCTGTATAAAGCACCGCCCCCGAAGAGAATTCCTTCTTTGTTATTTTATTCATATAATGCCTCTACAGCATTAATAATATCATAAAATGATATTTTTTTAAACTATTATATATTTTTATTTGAAATACTTATTGCACATTTTAAGCCATCAAGGGCTGATGATGTAATTCCACCTGCGTATCCTGCACCCTCACCAACAGGGTAGATACCTTTAATATTAGATTCAAAATCCTTATCTCTTAAGATTCTTACTGCAGATGATGAACGTGTCTCAGGTGCAATAATTATTGCATCATCATCGGCAAATCCTTTAATTTTTTTATCAAATTCCTTAATACCATATCTTAAATTATCTATGACAAAATCTGGTAAGAATGATAAATCATTCATAATTATTCCATGAGGATAGCTTGTTTTAATACTTCTTACATCTTTTGCAACACTACCTTGTAAAAATTCTTTTACTAAATTAGCAGGCGCCTTATAATCTTTAGATATTTCATAAGCTAATTTTTCATATTTTTCTTGATATAAAATCCCATCTAAAGGACTATTTGAAATATTATAATCATCAGGTCTTACATCAACTAAGATGGCTGAATTAGAATTAACATTATCTCTTTTATTATTACTCATTCCATTTGTAACAATTGATTTTTCATCTGAAGTTGAAGCTAAAACATAGCCACCTGGGCACATACAAAAGGTATATATACCTCTACCATTATTATGTGTTGCAAGCTTATAATATGATGAAGGTAAAATATCTTTAAATTTACCATATTGTGCAAAATCAATTTTCTCTTTTAAATGCTCAATTCTAACACCCATTGAAAATTGTTTTTGCATCATATCTAATTTTAAATCATTATATAAATATCTAACTGTATCCTTAGCTGAATGACCTAAGGCTAATATTAAATTATTAGTATTTAAATTTATATTTTCATCATTTTTATTATTTTTAATAATAATATTTATAATATCATCATTCTTTTTTGCATTAATAAATGTATGATTAAAATAAAATTTGCCACCCAATGAAATTATTTCTTCTCTAATATTTTTGACAACCTTTGCTAAATAATCTGTACCTATATGAGGATGAGATTCATATAATATATCTTCTTTAGCTCCATGAATATAAAATTCATTTAAGATAAATCTTATTAAAGGATCATTTAAATTAGTAACTAATTTACCATCAGAAAATGTTCCTGCCCCACCTTCACCAAATTGAACATTTGACTCAGGATTTAAAATTCTTTTTTCTAAAAATATTTTTAAATCATTTTCTCTATCTTCTATTTTAGATCCACGCTCAATTATGATTGGGTTTGCACCACATCTTGCTAAATAAAGGGCACAAAAAATACCTGCAGGACCAAATCCTACAATAATTGGTGCTAAGCCAGACCATTTTTTATATTCTAAATTAATATTAGGCTTATCAAATAATTTTAAATTTAATTTTTTATTTGTTTTAATAATTATTTTATAAACAAAATAAATATTATCTTTTTTTCTTGCATCAATTGATTTATGATATATTTCATATTCAAAATCATTAATTTTTAAATGTGACTTTAAAATATTTTTTAAATCTCTTTTATCATCAACCTTTATTTTAAAATCATTTAATAAATAATTCATGAATGCTTTCTCCTACAATTATTGATGTAATAAATGAAAACATTAAATTATAACCACCACATATACCATCTACATCAATTACTTCACCAGTAAAATAAATATGATTATCTTCTTTTAATGATAAATCATCATTTAAGCATTTTAATGATACTCCACCATGACAAACCTGGGCATATTCAAAATCATATGTATCTTTAATTTCAACAATGAAATTATGAATATCAATATTATTTTTTATTACATAATTAAATAATCTTGGAGGTAATATTGATTCTAAATCATCATATGATTTACCTGGTAATAGATCAAGATGAACATATGTATTATTTTTATCCTTTAAATCATTATAAAATGAAGATAAATTCATAATACAAATACCAGATATACCATCTTCCTTAAACATCACTTCGCCTTTTTCTTTATGAATAAGCTTTTTATTTTTATATAATGATGAAATACATTTCATTCTGACGCCCTTAATAGATGAAAAATCCTTATTTGATTTAAAGCCAATTAATGATGGCTTAAATTCATTAAATATAACGCCATTCATTTTAATGAATGAATTATTAAATATTTTAGGCATTGATGCAGGTGAGCCAATTGAAATAATTACATAATCATATGGCTTTTTTAAATCATTTATATAATATTTATCATTAATTTTTTTAATATCTTTTACTTCTTGTTCAATGATATTATTTTTAGTTTTCTTAAGTAATATATTTAATACAGATTCACTTGCTTCACTAATAGGATACATTCTTCCTTCATCAGAAACCTTAGTGTAAATGTGAAGGTCATTAAATAAATTAAAAAGCTTATTTTGGTATGCTTTAACAATATTTAATGCTTGATAATTATTATGATAAGAATCTTCATTTAATATTTCATTTGAAATATTACATTTTGAATTTCCAGATAATAATATCTTTCTTCCTATTTTTCCAGCATTAAAAATATCATAAGAAATATTATATTTAGATAAGATATTTCCAAGCATTAAGCCAGAAGCACCAGCCCCTATTATTGCAATATCCATATATCCTCCAAAAGATAGATAAATTATAACATAAATCTTTAAATATATAAATAAAGCCTTGGATTTTAGTCCAAGGCTTATATTTTTATTAACGATTTTGATTTAATTCTAAATCGATATTGAACATTCTCTTCTTATATTTTTCAATCTTATCATCAATTGGGTTAAGTCTAGAAGCAAGCTCTCTCTTCTTTGTAACGATTTGCTTCTTAATCTTATTTAATTGATCCATATAAGCTGTTCTTTCTTTATTAGAATATGTAGGATTGTCTTTTAATACTGATAGACGTACAGATTCTTCTTCAAGTTTCTTAAGTTCATTAAGCTCTTCCATCTTAAGCTTAGAGTTTTCAAGCTCGAATACTTCATGGTCAAGCTTTTGTCTTTCTTCAAGAAGCTGTTGCTTTTCTTCTTGATGCTCTTCCCAGTATTTTGCATTCTTGAATTTTTGGTCAACTCTATCACGCTTACGAATATCAACGAATTTATCTTCAAGTTTCTTCTTAGCTTGTTTGATAAGCTCAAGACGCTTATTACGTTCACTCATTGAACACTTAACAGTAACTTTAACCTTACCATTAGATTGTACTGTATGACCTACATTACGGATAATTGCTTCATGCATCTTAACGATATTAGATAAGATAGCTGTAACTGTACCATGCTTCTTAGCGATATCCATTAAATAATTCCATGCAAAGATACATGCATCTTGAATTTCAATGAATTTTGCATAAGCTGCTTCTGTTTGCTTTTCAGGTCTCTTACCAAATTCTTTAATTTCATTTTTAGAAATTGATGTAATGATAGCTGAAATATTTGAAGCTAATTTATCTTCATATTGAGAAAGCTGTACACCGAATGTTTGGTTTGCTTTTCTCATCATTGGATCAACATATTCAATTTTGTCGATAACCTTCTGGAAATTTTCATTAGAAGCTTTATCAACAAATGCTTTACAATTTTTTAAAATATATGCTACTGCAGCATCAATACAGTTTGTTCTAACTGTAAATTGATAATCTTCAACTTCATCTTTAGCTGCGTTAACTAAACATGTATTCCAACAATTAATTGATTCAAGGAATCTAAATTTATCGCCATCTGTTTGTTTACTTGCACAGTTACCCTTCATCAACCAAGCATCTGAGTTAGTTGAATCAAGCTCGATGATTCTATTTGCATAATTTTCTGCATCAACATAGTTTTCTGAATCAAATGCGTTTTGTGATAAAACGAATAAGTTCTCAATCATTTGTGCTTGAGAAACACCCATACCTGGACGTGTTTCTAAATTTTGTTGTAAAACTGGAGAAGGTTTTGGTGCTGCTTGTTGTTGCTGTTGAACTGGAGTTGATGTTCTTGGCTTAACAACTACCTTCTTTATAATAACAGGTTTCTTACCTTGTACTTGAGGTTGTTCAGGCTCTGCTCTTCTTACATTAGATATAATTCTTTTTGCAGCTTGATCTTTAGTTTGAACTTGAGCTCCTTGACGAGGTGCTACAACTACCTTTCTTACAACAGTAGGTCTTGTAGGTCTGCGTACTGCGTTCTCATCGTCATCTGCTAAAGCTTGATCAGCTGAAGATGAACTATCAGAAACTTCTTTCATCATATCTCTTGCTTCATCGATAGTGTATTTTGCACCACATACCTGACAAACAAAGAATCCTTCGACTTTTAAGAAATCTGACTCACCACAAAGGTCACAAACTATTTTTTTCATCGGTCATAATTCTCCTTTTTTGAAAGATTAAGATTATGACGGTTTATGAAAGCGTTTATATTTTTTGCTTATAAATACTCTCACACAATTTTTAAACAAAAAATCTTACTTTTACCGCCAAACGTAATTGAAATATAATTTTTAATGTTTTTTAATGTCTCCACACTAAAAACAATATTTCCCATACTCTTACGAATATTATAACAAACGTGAATTTTATTTTCAATACATAAACTACTAATTTTTTCGTAATTTACGCGACTTTTTGCGTTTTTTAAAAGGAAATATTACTTATTTTCATTTTTTCTTAATTCTGCTAATTCAAGTACGAGTTTTTCTGTCTTTTCCCAGCCAAGACAAGGATCTGTAATAGATTGGCCATATACGCCACCATTTACATCCTGATTACCATCAACTAAATATGATTCAATCATTAAACCTTTAACATATTTAAATACTTCTTCATCATGTCTTGTTGAATGTAATACTTCTTTTGCAATACGAATTTGTTCTTCAAATTTCTTACCTGAATTTGAATGGTTACAGTCAATTACAATCGCAGGATTTTGATATTTATCACTTGGATACATCTTAATTACACGCTTAATATCTTCATAATGGTAGTTAGGTATAGTAATACCATATTTATTAACACTACCACGTAAAATAACATGTGTGTATGGGTTTCCTGTAGTATCAACCTCCCAGCCTCTATATGTAAATGTATGAGGATGCTGAGCTGCAAATACAGAATTCATCATAACACTATAATCACCTGATGTAGGGTTTTTCATACCAACAGGTACATCAACACCTGATGAAACTAATCTATGAAATTGGTTTTCTACAGATCTTGCACCTACTGCAACATATGAAATAATATCAGATAAATATTCATGGTTTTCAGGGTAAAGCATTTCATCTGCAGTTGAAAAGCCTGTTTCCTGTAATACAGACATATGTAGCTTTCTTACCGCAACAATACCATGAACCATATCAGCCTTTTTATTTGGATCTGGCTGATGAAGCATACCTTTATATCCTTCACCTGTAGTTCTTGGCTTATTTGTATATATTCTTGGAATAATAAAGATTTGATCTTTAACTTTTTCCTGTAATTTTGCTAATTTTTTACAATATTCTAATACTGCATCTTCTCTATCAGCTGAGCATGGACCAATTATTAATAATAATCTATTGTCCTTTCCTTCAAATATATCTTTTATTTGTTTATCATTCTCAAGCTTCTTTTCAATTGATGCTTTATCAAGTGGAAATAAAGCTTTAAGCTCATCTGGTTCTATAACTTTTCTTTTGTATTCCATAAACAAACCTCCGTTTATAAAAAATTCTATATTAGTATATCACAAAATTCATACATATTTCATCAAAAAATGCATTTTTTTCATTTTGATAATGGTTTTTTAAACTACATATAATAAAAATGATAAAATTTTTATTTTTTATCATTTGAAATTGTAATTTTTTAAATACTAAGTTATAATTTATAAGAATTGTTTCTATTATATAAAAAAGGAGATTTATATGGACGAGAAGAAAGCTTTAAATGATTGGTTAAATGAATTTTTAAATATTAAAATAAATGATTATGATCATTTACCAGATATAGATTTATATATTAATCAGGTTATTAAATATGTTGATGCGATGATGGAACCATATAAAGATAATTTACAAGATGTTCAAATTACATCTAATATGATTAATAATTATGTTAAAGGTGAGCTTATTCCTTCTCCTTTAAAGAAAAGATATTATCGCGAGCATTTATCAAGAATATATGAAGTATTAACACTTAAAAAGGTCTTATCAATGACTGAAGTTAAGCAAATTGAAGATGAAAGATATAAAGATGGTAAAAAACCATCAGATGTATATGATGATTTCAATAGAAAATATAAAACTGAAATTGAAGCAATCACTTCTGATACATTCTCTAAATTAGATGATATTAAAGATAGTGATGATTATGAATCATATATTAATTTAGCTACTGAATATGCGATGATATCAACAATCTATGCAACTATATCTAAAAAGATTTTATATATCACAAGACATATTAAAGAATTAAAAGAAAATGAAGAAAAAGAAAAGGAGCTTCTAGATGAAGCTCATAAAAAGAAAAATTAAGGAATTGCTTCCTTAATTTTTTTATTCTCTAATATTACCTTCTCCTTCAATTACATATTTGAAGGTAGTAATTTCTCTTAATCCCATAGGGCCTCTTGCATGTAATTTTGATGTAGAAATACCAATTTCCGCACCAAATCCGAAGCAACCACCATCAGTAAATCTTGTAGATGCATTATGGTATACGCATGCTGAATCAATACCATTAAAGAATTTAGATACATTTTCTTTATTATTAGATAATATACAATCACTATGATGTGTTGAATGATTATTGATATATGTTATTACATCATCAATATTATTCATACTCATAACTGATAAAATATAATCATTATATTCAATATCAAATTCTTCTTCATTACATACATCACATTTAATAATTTTTGCTAAAGGTGCTGTAGCTAGCATCTTAACATTATTTTCTTTCATTTTTTCATTTAATAATGGTAAGAATTTTTTAACAATATCTTCATTAATGATTATATGCTCAATTGCATTACATACAGATGGTCTTTGTACCTTAGCATTTACAATGACCTTTAATGCCATATCAATATCAACATCCTTATCTACATAAATGAAATTATTTCCTGCACCTGTTTCAATATAAGGTATTTTTGCATTAGAAATAATATATTTAATAAATGATCTTGATCCTCTTGGTATTAATAAATCAATATAATCCTTCTTTGTGATAATTTCATCTGTTGTTTTTCTATCTGTAGAATCAACAAATGTAATTACATTAGGATCAATAATATCCTTTATTGCATCTTGCATTACCTTAGTTAATATTCTATTAGTATTTATTGCATCAGATCCACCCTTTAAAACTGCTGCATTTTTAGTTTTTAATGATAAGCATGCAATATCAACTATAACATTAGGTCTTGCTTCAAAAATAGCTAAAATAACACCAAAAGGTACTCTTACCTTTTTAATATTTAAGCCTGATGATGTAAATTCTTCTATTACCTCACCAACATGGTTAGGTAATTTTAATAAGACATCAATGCTATCACAAAGACCTTTAATTCTTTTTTCATTTAATAATAATCTATCTAGCATTGATGGAGATAATTTACCTTTAGCATTTTCATAATCTATTTCATTTTGTTTAATTATTTCATCTTTATTTTTAAGTAAAGCTTCTTTAATATTTACAAGACATATACTAATATCTTCATCGCTTAATTTTTCAAGCTTATAAGAAGCTTCTTTACATTTTTTTAATTCATTATCCATTTTCTTTATCCTTAAATACAACTAAATCATCCGCATGAATGATTTGTTCTTTATCCTTATAGCCTAAAATATCTTTTATTTCTTTAGAATTATGGCTCATTATCTTTTTAATTTCATATGAGCCATAATTAGTAATTCCTTTCGCAATAATTTTTCCATCTACATCCTTAACATCAATTACATCTCCAGCTAAAAATTCGCCATCAACACCTATTACACCAATAGGTAATATTGAAACCTTTTTTGAAGATGATAATTTATTATTAAGATTATCATTTACAATTATTGCACCCTTACTTCTTGTATCATAAATTAACCAGCTTGTCTTTTGCGGCATCTTTTTATTTTCATAAAAGATAGTACCTAAATTTTTACCATCCTTTATTTCATGTAATTTATTTAATTTGTTGGCATTCATAATCATTGTTTTGCAGCCTGAATTTGAAGCAATCTCAGCCGCTTTAATTTTTGTTGCCATACCACCTGTACCAACTGATGTTTTAGATGAGCCTGCCATCATTTTAATCTCATCAGTAATATTTTTAACCTCAGATATAAATTTAGCATCCTTATTTTCTTGAGGATTAGAATCATATAAACCATCAATATCAGATAATATTATTAACATATCTGCATCAACTAAAGGACAAATTAAGCTTGATAATGTATCATTATCTCCTACCTTAATTTCATCTACAGATACAACATCATTTTCATTAATAATAGGAATTATATTATTTTCAATCATGGTATTTAAGCATGATTTTAAATAATTAATTCTTTTTCTTGATTGAAAATCATCATGTGATAATAATACCTGGCCAGATTTTATTTTATATACATCAAAAGCTTTATTATAATTTTCCATTAATTTAGCTTGTCCTACAGCCGCACAAGCCTGCTTCAATGATAATGTTTTAGGCTTTGAAGATAAGCCTAATACATTTCTTCCTACCGCAATTGCACCTGATGAGACAAGGATAGGTTGATAAGAATAATCTAGTAGCATCTTTAATTGTTTTGATAATTCATACATCATTGGTTCATTTATAGATAAATCATGATTTACTAATGATGATGAACCTATTTTGATGATTACTGTCATATTATTTTTCATAAAAAAACCTCGTATATAATTATATATTAATATAATAATAAAAACTATTTATTTTTTTTACCTTTTAATAATTTATTAATAAATTCTTCATTTGTAAAATGCTTTTGATATCTATTTCCATACACATAATGAGCTCCAATAGCTTTAACCTCTTCTACATCATTATCACAATCTATGGCATTAAAAATAATTTTAACATTATGATTATTACATAAATCTTTAATTTCTTGACCAGATTGAATACTATTTTTATGATAATCATAAATATAATATTCACATCTATCATTT
>JAILBI010000034.1 GCA_024681175.1 Acholeplasmatales bacterium | reverse complement strand
AACTAATAGGCTAAATAAAATTCCAACATGATTTAGAATTTTTTCTAAATCGATAAGCATTTTCGTAAATTCTAAATATGATACTTCTCTATCATTATAGTTATTATACATTCCTAACAATTCATTTAAGTATGTATCAAGACTTGTTGAATATTTATCACTTTTCTTAAATAAATCAACTGCTTCTAAGTATGAATAATATTTATCTTCAACGATATCAAATTTAGACGATTTTTAACGAATTTAAACGAACTATAATAAACTATCAAAAAATAAAAAAAACGGCTTGAATTCGAGAATATTCAAGCCTGTTCTTCTTTTTTTGCAATTATTAAAATCAAACAAATTCCTAACGTTTACTAAAGTGTGGTGCACGTAAAAACCCGCATAACTACGCCATTTTTATTTTGATGGGCAACAACGCGGGCAACAACGCACTACATACCATAACTTTACTCTGCACTATATAAAAAAGATTAAAAGCAGGGTTGTGGATTCCCTGTTGGGTATCCAATAATTTGGACTGGATAATTAAATATATTCTTCAATATCTTACATTCTTAAATATCTGTATTAATATTTGATATAATTATATTTTTCTTTTAATTTTGTATATATTATGCCCCTCATTTCAATTGTTGATTGCACAACTATACGTATGTAATCTTCTTTCGTGCAATTATTATTCTTTCCAATGTAAGAATATAATATTCCCCTTGAAGATGATACAATAGCACCCAATCCATCATCACTAAAACAATTAATAATATCATCTACACTCCCACCTTGAGCTCCGTATCCTGGTACTAAGAAAATATTATTCTTCATTATCTTTCTTAGTTCTTTAGCTTCTTTTGGAAATGTTGCTCCTACAACGGCACCTATAGATGAATATCCATATTCACCTATTATTTCATTACCTTTTTTATTAACATATTCAGCTAAGAAATTCATAATACTATTATCATCTTTAATGGCTTCTGATATTTGTTTTGATGAAGGATTTGAAGTCTTTACTAATATAAATAATCCTTTTTCATTTTCGTTAGCCTTTTCAATAAACGGTTCTAGGCTATCTGTACCTAAAAATGGAGATACTGTTAAAAAATCTGCATTAATAGGTCCTTCTTCATCTAAATGTGCATAAGCATATGCTCTTGCAGTATTTCCTATATCATTTCTTTTAGAATCGTCGATAACAATCAAATCATTTTTATGTGCATATCTAATGATTTCTTCTAATATTTTAATTCCTTCACTTCCGTACATTTCAAAAAAAGCAATTTGTGTTTTTATTGCAGCAACAATATCTTTTATTCCATCAATTACATCTATTGCCCAATTATATATTACTTGTGTTTTAGTCAATCCTTCTTCTTTATAACAATTAGGAATTTTTTCATAATCTGGATCAATTCCAACACAGCACGGATTTTTCTTTTCTATTATTTTATATATTAATTTATCTATTACCATATTCCTTTTTATATTCTTTTAATGCTTCTAGATAGTCAAATGCAGGAACAACACCATTTTCAATAGAATTAATAATATCATCTAAAGTGATAATTGGATAAACTTTAACTTTATAATCTTTTTCTATTTGTTCTTTAGCAGTTAAATATCCATTATTTGTTCTTTCCATTCTATCAACAGCTACTATAATATTTTTTATATTATTAGATGCTTTATCCTTTATCATTTTTAAAGCATTAATTATTGTATTACCTGAAGTTAGTGTATCTTTAATCAATATTAAATCACCATTCTTATCAGGTAATTTGCCTATTGAGTTTATAATTGAATAATTAGCATCAATTCCATATTTTTGATATAGATACATGCTAGTCGCAATAATACCTGGTGTATCTTCATTTGAATCACCTACCAATGTATCTACAATCAAATTGTTTTCTCTGATACATTCAGCATAAAATTGACCTAACTTAGTTATTTGAGAGCTTGTTTTATAATTAGAACTATTTATTATATATGGAGATATTCTTCCACTATGTAATTTAAATTTACCAAATTTAAGAACTCCATTATCTAGCATAAATATAATAAATCTTTCTTTATAATTCAGTGAATCAATTTTATAATTAAATAATTCATCCATAGTAATACCAAAATATCTAGCAATTATAGGTAGTAATTCAACATCCGGAATAGAATTACCAGTCTCCCACTTACTAACTGATTGAGGTGAAATATTTAATACTTCTGCTAATTCATCTTGAGTAATGTTTTTATTCTTTCTTAATGTCTTTATTCTTTTCCCAATATTAAGTGGCATATATCCTCCTTCACAACCATTATATAATCTTAAAATCATATAAACCATCGATTGATATTTGAATAAAAATCAACCATTGGTTGTTTTTTTATATTATACAATATATTATTAAGAAAAAAATTAATTTTAAGTAATTATGATATAAAAGACCAAAAAGTAAAAAAGCAGGGTTAGAAGTCCTGCTTAATATCTTTTTCTA
>JAILBI010000239.1 GCA_024681175.1 Acholeplasmatales bacterium | reverse complement strand
CTATAAATTATTATTATATTTTTTAAAACATTTATAAACAACTAGAATAGAAAAAATGATAAATTTTATTATATTTTTTCTAATTCTACCTTATATTTTGGTGCTTTATATTTTTTTGATAACTTGAGTAAATTATCATCACTAATAAATTCAAATACATTAGTCATATTATTGATTAAATGATCGATATTTGATGTCATAAATATAGTTACTAAATTTCTGTTTCTTATCACAAATGATAACATTAATGACTCAGGTGTTTTATTTTCTTTTTTTGACACTTCTATTACTGTTTTATCAGTTGTGTATTTGAGTCTGTCAGTAAAGCTGTTACACAAAGGTGAATAAGCCATAACTAATACGTTATGGCATTTACACCAAGGTATTAAATCATATTCAATACCTCTTGTACCAATATTATATAGTATTTGGTTACAAAAACAATTATTACCATTTTTACATTTAAATAGTTCAATCATGTCATCTGTATCAAAATTAGATACACCCCAATGTTTGATTAAACCCATAGATACTAAAAGTTCCATGTTATTAACCATATCTTGTAAATCTACATTACCTCTCCAGTGAAGTAAGTATAAATCAAAATAATCTAAACCTATATTAGATAATGATCTTTTACAAGATTCTATATATAATCCTTTAGATGCATTAGATGGTAATATCTTATCTACAATAAATAATTTATCTCTATCATAATTATTTATTATTTTAGATACTATTTTTTCACTAATACCATCACCATACATTTCAGCTGTATCTATTAGAGTCATTTGATAATTATCAATACCGTATTTAAAGGTATCAATTGAATCTTTTATTTTATTTTCATTATCACCTAATTTATAGGTACCAAAACCTATAAAAGGTATTTTAATACCTTTATGATTAATGTATTCCATTAATTAAACTCCTTTAAAATAAAACATTATCAATTAAACTTTTACTTAATTCAATATTTAATCCTTCAACTCTTCTATAGGCTAATTTGGACATCTCAATTGTATAATCTAAATTTTTTTTTAGTTCAGCTTCTAAATGTACCGTGTTTCTATATTCGTATATCTCAATAAGGTCCTCTTTCATCTTACTTGAAATCAATCTCATGTCATATAGTGCATTGACTTTAGCATCATACCTAATTTTTGTTTTATCTACCTTACACATCTTATAGTAACAAGGTACAACATCTTTACCATCATGACTTAATTCTCTTTCTAGTACTTCTCTTTTCCTTGTTGGAATAGAAAACTCAGTTAATTTATTTATTTTTAATAAAGACTTAACAATGTCATTATCTTTACATAATTCTAATACAACATATGAAACAATTGCTTCATGAATACCAGCATACATAATCATTTGCATTTTGGTCTCAATTAATAATTTTTCATCACTTACTTGAAGACCTTCAAAGATTTTATAAAAATATCTTGTGTTTTTAAACTCTAAAATTATTCTATCTCTTATTTTATCATTTTTAATAAACAAAAAAAGATTATTATAAAATTTATCTGTTGGTAAATCATTCATACAATATGTATTTATTTCATCAATTAATTCATTTTTAAATGCCATTTTCTCTTTTCCTTATGTTATCAAACAATTAAATTATATATAAAATTTAGCATATTATACACTTAATTATCATTTTGTTTTATTAACCATAAACAATCTTGTTCATTAATTACTAGTTTCTTTTTAAAAACAATAAAGAAATAACGTACATTTTCTTTTAAAAATTTTTTTATTTCGTCGCGAGTAAGTAGAACACTATGTTTATCATCATTAGAATATCTATTATATTTATAATAGCCGTTTATAATTTGACATTCTTTATCAATATATGCGTTTATTTCATTTTCATTCATACATCTAATATAAGATTTTTCATAATCAAATTCAACTTTTAGTTTAATTGAATTTTTCATAAAAAAGAAATCTTGTGGAATTATTTGTGAATTAACTCTTTTAATATTATCTTTTATTTTTTTAAATTGATTTGTGTTAGCTAAATTAAAACGAATGTATCCACAATAATTATTATCATACATTACAATTTTTGATAGTGTATCATTATCTAATTTTGAATTATATTTTTCCGGCTTAATATTTTCTTCAATATCTTTTCTAAACATATAATCTAGAGTTTGTGGAAATTGTCTAATATAAGCCTCTATTATTTGGTTTGAACTATCTTTATTAATTTTCAAAACGAAATTATAATATTTTTCTGATTCCAAATTAATTGTTGAATCATAGAATTCATTATTGTTAGCATATTCATCAAATTGATTTTTAACTAAATTTTTATAACTTCTCTCATCGATAGTACCTTTTTTAACTTGCTTAAATAGTATATTTTTATGATATTCTATATGTTTATTAATTAAATATTCTATTATTTCTTGATTATAGTATTCATTTGCAACCTCATCAACTTGTACATCAAACAGATTTAAATAAACTAATTTTTCGCGCTTAATCTTTCCATCAACAATCCAATCATTTCTTAATACATCATAAAATAGTTCTTGTAAATTTTGGTCTAACTCAATCTTTGATATAGTTTCCTTTAGTTCATCTAAATTAATACTACTGTTATCATATAATACAACTTCAAGCCAGGCATCAATTACACTTCTCTTATTAAATTCATTAGATAACCACGATGCATTATTTTCAAAAATAATGTAATTACTATCCTCAATCACCTCAAAATATCTAATAAGAGCAAATATTAATTCAGATATGTTTAAAGAATCATAAGACATAAATGACAATACAATATTTTTCCAGGTAGAGCCATCTGAATTTAATCCTTTTGTACTTTCATTAACAAACTGTTTATATTTATTTAAAACTTCATTACTTAGTAGCTTTTTATTTAATATAAAACCCATATACATTGATATAAAAATACCTAATATACTTTTATTTTCTGAAAATACAGCTCTAGGATGTTCATTATTATCTCTAATCAAATACAAAAAAAATAAATCTCCAGTTTTTACATTATCGACTAATATATTAACAAAAAGCTGTAAAAGTTTATTATATTCATCAGTGAAAGATAAACAACAATACTCTGAAACTAATGACGATAATTCGTTTTTTTCTTTTTCAAAAAAATTTATTTTTTTACATATGTTATGTAGAATTAATATCATTGAAACAAAATAACTTGTTTTTCCCTTAGTATAATTATCAATCTCGTTCCCATAATTTTTTATATAAACATCTTTAAGATTTAAATATGCTCCATTAATTGCTTCAACGACATTAATTGATTTAAATTCAGTTGAAAAATTTTTTGAAATTATTTCTAAATTATCTCTTAATTCTCTAAAATAAGCACGTTGAAAATCGTATAATCTATCAAGTAATCTTCTATTATAATCAATATCGGATTTCTTATTTTTATTATAAAATGATATAATACCCTCATTAAGTATACTATTTGTTACTGCAATCTGAGCACTTTTTTTATTATCAAAGGTAAAGTCAGTTTCAACACTTTTTTCCATTATATTTTTAACAATAATGTTATTAATTCTTTTTTCGTTTCTCGTCAAAAATGGTATTTCTGTTACCATAAATATAAGAGCATATATGAACGAAATAAAGTCTAATAGGATAATAGAAACATTAAATGTGTATATTCTTAACAATGTGTAAATTAAAATGATTAGTGCCATAATTACAGACATATGTAAAAGTCTATATCTATAAGGATTCCTTATTTTGTTAAAAGTAAACATACTAATACCATGTTCTTCTTCTTTTTGAATCGACAATGAAACAGATAAAATAGTTATTGTTTCAGGTAAAAGTATAATAATTAAATCAGTCGCTATATTTGTACAATTTTTGCAAGAAATTATACTACATTTTTCCAATAAAAAAATAATAAATAATAATATGCAGAACAATATATCACATATATATTTTATAATTTGTTT
>JAILBI010000235.1 GCA_024681175.1 Acholeplasmatales bacterium | reverse complement strand
TGATGAATTAACAAATGTTTATGATAGACATGTAGTAACTTCATATATGGATTATTTATTAACAAAAAATATTCCATTTGCTTTTGCAATATTAGATATTGATAATTTTAAATTCATCAATGATACATATGGTCATTTAACAGGAGACGAGGTCTTAAAGGAAGTAGCTAAATCTATTAAAGAAGTATCAAAGGATTTTGGTATTGTAGGTAGATATGGTGGCGATGAATTCATTTTCGTTTTTCCTAATTCGACTGAATATCAAGAATTATGGGAGTATGGCTTAAAATTATTGAAATCTCCAGAAAAATTAATAAGAGATGCCTTACCTAATGTTAATATTACATACACTATGGGTTTATCTAGATTTCCACTTGATTCAACAAATAGTGATGAATTATTTGAACTTGCAGATAAAGCCTTATATAGAGGAAAAATTAAAGGTAGAAATTGTTTTATTATATATTTAGCTGAAAAACATAAGAATATTGATGTTTTAAACAAAAGAGATAAAATATATTCTCCAATTTATTTAAATAATAAAATATATAATATGCTTAATTCTACGAATGATTTAGCTGAAGCTTTACAAAATACAATTTCATTTATTGGCTCATCATTAATGATAGATCATGTTTGTTTTGAGCAAGAAGATGAATTAAAATATCATTATTATCATCCATTATCTAAAAAATTTGATGGCTATAAGCCATTTGGATATGATGATGTAATAGCCAATATGGATACTAATGGTTTATTTTATAAAAATGTAATTGATGACAAATATGATCAAGAAGATACTTTAATTAAAAAAATTAAAGAGCAATCTATTTATTCATCTGTAATTTGTGATGTAAAAGCTTATAATAAGCATTTTGGCTTTTTAAGAGCCGAAATGACTGCCGTAAATACAGGAAGAATTTGGCAGCAGCAGGATTTAGTTATATTAATTAATTTTGCAAATATGTTAGGATTATTATTCTATATTAAAGAATTAGAAAATAAATAAAATAATAAAAGAAAAACGGTTAAACCATTAGGCTTAACCGTGTCTTTTTTAGTGGCAGGGGTATCAGGATTCGAACCCGAACCAAAGGTTTTGGAGACCCGTGTGCTACCATTGACACCATACCCCTATAAAAATATATGCATTGGGGCGCATAACAGGGATCGAACCTGCGCGTAACGGAGCCACAATCCGCCGTGTTAACCACTTCACCATATGCGCCATTTTCAATGCAATAATAATTATACATTATTTTATTTATTTGTAAAGGTTTTATTGAATTTTCTTGTTATAAAAGTTATAATTATTTGACTATTTATATTTTAAGGAGCAGTAAATGATTAAGACAGTTTTTAAAGTATTATATATATCACTTGCGGTTGTACTTACTATAGTGGTATTTATATTTAATTATCAATCAACGACAATAACTCAAATTAAAGATGCATTAAATGGATTTGTTAATAGAGAAGAATATTATAATGTTGCTAGAATGTGTGGTGGCTTATATGATTCAAATCCTATTATCAGTATCCAAAATGATGATAAATTCGATAATAGATATGCTAATAAAATGGAAGATGTTATTGAATTTTACAATAATGAAATTAATCCAGGTTCACCAAAGACAATTAATAAATCAACTGTAATTGAAGATAATAAATTTGATATGGTTGTTTATGCTGGTACTAAGGATGTAACTAATACATATTATAATACTGGTGATGAAGGTAATTTAGAAAAAGCTAAATATCATAAATATGATTTTACATATTATATTTATTTATTTGATGTAGATTTTGCAATATCTGATGGTAGTGCACAAATTAAAGGTAAGAAGACTAAGACAAATAATGCTGGTATTAGATTTTATGCCGGAGAAGAAAAATTTGATTATTATGCGGTAATTGATAGTGATTATTATCATTTAGTTGGAAAAGATGAAAGTGATAATCCTATTTATAAAACAAATTATTTATCTAAGCCTGAAAATTTACAAGATATGTTTATCAGTGGTCAAAGAAATATGTTTGAATCATATGATAAATGGGGATTTTATGATTTTTCAATTTCACAAGATTCTGTTTTAGCTGTAAATAAAGAATTAGGTGGAAATAATGATAATAATGTTATTACATCATTTTCAATTCTTGATAGAGATGGTAAAGAAGTAGAAAATTCAAAAGTTGATTTTAGCTTTGCGTTTACTGAAGAATTCTTCCTAGATGGTAATGCTAAAATCATTTATGATGCATATGAAACATATAATAATATTGCAGATAATGATGAATCAACAGATAAAGAAATAAGTGATGCTGAAGATGCATTTAAGGTAGAAGCACAGGAATT
>JAILBI010000178.1 GCA_024681175.1 Acholeplasmatales bacterium | reverse complement strand
TATCCACCATGTCCATCTGGATAATCATATGTATTTTTTAAATATTTAATAAATTGTAATGGTATTATTCCAAAGGATAATACTGATTCTATTATTAATAAAATAATATTAGCTAAATTAAATTTTTTATTCTCAAATAATGATTCTTTTTTATTTTCTTCCATATTTTTCCACCTACATATATTATTTTAAAAATAATAAAACTAATAATCAAGAAAAAAATGAAGTAACGCAAAGCGTTACCTCATATTATTTTTTAAATTCAGAAAAATCTAGGGTTTGGAAATAATCAGATGGTTCTTCTTTTCTTCTTATTAATTTAACTGTACCATCTTCCTTTAATAATAATTCTGCTGATCTTAATTTACCATTATAATTATATCCCATTGAAAAGCCATGGGCTCCTGCATCATGAATTACGATATAATCACCAATATCTATTTTAGGTAGCATTCTATCGATTGCAAATTTATCATTATTTTCACATAAGCCACCTGTAATATCATATTTATGATCACATTTTAAATTTTCTTTTCCTAAGACTGTAATATGATGATAAGCTCCATACATTGCAGGACGCATTAAATTTGCAGCACATGCGTCAAGGCCTATATATTCCTTCCAAATGTGCTTTTGATGGATTGCAGTTGCAACTAAATGTCCGTATGGTGCAAGCATAAATCTTCCAAGCTCTGTAAATATTTTTACATCATCCATGCCATTTGGTGTTAATATCTCTTCATAGGCCTTTTTAACACCTTGGCCGATGATCTCTATATCATTTCTTGGCTCCTCAGGCTTATAATCAACACCTACACCACCTGATAAATTAATAAATGAAATATGTACATCACATTCATTTTTTATTTCAACTGCTAAATTAAATAAAATAGATGCAAGCTTTGGATAATAGCCATTATCCTTTGTATTAGATGCTAAAAAGGCATGAATACCAAAATTTTTAACGCCATATTTTTTTAATTTTAATATAGCTTCTTTAATTTGTTCTCTTGTCATACCATATTTAGCATCCTTTGGTGTATCCATTATTTCATTATTTAATGTGAAATCTCCACCTGGATTATATCTTAAGCACATTGTTTCTGAAAAAGGAGCAATTTCTTTAAAATAATCAATATGTGTTAGATCATCGAAATTAATATA
The DNA here is from genome assembly GCA_024681175.1 of Acholeplasmatales bacterium. Next base: position 17,638 of record JAILBI010000178.1, on the reverse strand, counting down.
AGCATTTAATTTTCTAGCAAGAATAAAATCTTCCTTTGGTGTTACATTAGACGAAAACATAATATCATCATTTTTAAATCCTACTATATCTGATAGCATTAATTCTGTTAATGATGAGCAATCAACACCACATCCCTCCTCCTTAAATATTTTTAATATATAAGGATTTGGTGTTGCCTTAACTGCAAAATATTCTTTATATCCTTTATTCCAAGAAAAAGCTTTTTTTAATCTTCTTATATTTTCTCTAATTCCTTTTTCATCATAAATATGAAAAGGTGTTGGATATTTTTTTGTAATTTCATCTATTAATTCTTTTGTTACAAATGGTTTCTTTTCCATATTAATTACCTATATTTTTCAATAATTTTTGTTGCACAATCAATTCCATCTTTTATTGCAACTACTACAAGTGATTGACCATTTTTCATATCGCCACAAACATAAATATTATTATCATAATTAAAATCATTTAAGCTGATTCTATTTCTATTTGTTTTTATATTATAGTTTTTAGCATCATCATCTGATGTTCCTAAAAAGCCCATTGCGATAATTAAATAATCACAATTTAAATATTCCAAAGTATCAGGAACATCTACAAATTTGCCTTGCTCAAATTTAACCTTTTTAATATTTACTCCAACAATATGACCATCTTCATTTTTAATTACTTCATCAATTGTTGTTTCATATTTTCTTATATCCTTACCATATATAGTATTACATTCATAAACACCATAATCTGTTTTCTTTTTATTAGGATAATTTGGCCAAGGTAATGTATTTTCTAGTGGTGGTTCTTTTGTAATTTCAAGCTCAGTTACAGATTTAGCGAATTCTCTTGCGGCAGTACCACAGCAATCATTTGCAGTATCACCGCCACCAACTATTATTACATTTTTATCCTTTAAATTATACTTAAATTCTTTTTCTTCTAATAGATTTTTTGTTGTTTCCTTTAAAAAATCTACTGCATATAAAATACCTTTTGCATCATTTCCTTTACAAATTAGTGGTCTTGGAGCTGATGTACCACATGCAAAGACAACATCATCATAATCATTTAAAAGCTTAAATATAGGTAAATCTGTACCTATTTTAGTATTTTTAATGAATACTATTCCTTCTTCCTTTAATAAATTAATTCTTCTTTCAATGATATGCTTTTCAAGCTTCATATTTGGAATACCATACATTAATAGTCCTCCAAATCTATCATTCTTTTCATATACTGTAACTAAAAAGCCATTATCATTTAGCTTTTTAGCACAAGATAATCCTGATGGGCCTGAGCCTATAACAGCAATTTTTTTACCATTTCTTTTAATATCCTTTTTAGGCTTAATCCAACAATTTTCATAAGCCTTTTCTATTAAGAATAATTCATTTGCACGAACACCTACTGCCTCATCATTAATTGAGCATGAGCAGCATGCTTCACATAATGCTGGGCATACATTACCTGTAAATTCAGGAAATGGTGCAGTCATTTCTAATCTTTTATATGCTTCTTCATATAATCCTAAATATATTAAATGATTCCATTCAGGAATTAAATTTGATAATGGACAGCCAACATTACGGTTATTAACCTTCATTGCAGATTGGCAGAATGGAACGCCACAGTTCATACAGCGTGATGCTTGTTGGCTTTGCGTTTTTAAATCAAATGGAATATGAAAATCATTAAAGTTTTTAATTCTTTCTTCTACACTTATTTCATCTTTATTTAATCTTTTATATTCCATAAAACCTGTAGGCTTTCCCATTATCTCACCTCCATAAATTTATTAAATGCATCAAGCTCTGGATTTTCTGATCCTTTAAGCTTAAATTCATCAATAAATTGCATTATTTTTGCATAATCATTAGGTAATACCTTAATGAAATTATCCTTATCAAAATTCTTTAATATATTAGATACATATTTTGAATTAGTATGAGCTATATGATTTTTTAATATTTCTTTTAATTTCTTCTCATCCTTATCATCTAATGAAAGAATTGATACTAATTCATCATTAATATATTTTTGATTATGCTTACCATAAATATAAGCTACACCACCAGACATACCAGCAGCAAAATTTCTACCTATATTTCCTAAAATTACTGCAGTGCCACCTGTCATGTATTCACATCCATGCTGACCACAGCCAAGGGCTACAACTGTAGCGCCTGAATTTCTTACTGCAAATCTTTCACCTGCAATACCTTCCAAATAGCATTCACCTGATGTTGCACCATATAACGCAACATTACCGCAAATGATATTTTCTTCTGGCTTAACTACAGAATCCTTTGAAGGAATTACTGATAATTTACCACCGCAAAGTGATTTACCAAAATAATCATTTGCATCGCCAAATACATTAATTGTTACACCCTTTGTTAATAAACAGCCAAATGAATTACCTGCATTACCATAGGCATTAATGATGATTGAATCATCAGCTAAGCCTTTATCTTTATGAATCTTTGTAATTTCATTTGATAGCATTGTACCAAATGAACGATTAACATTAGATATTTCAAGATCGACTCTTTTACTTAAGCCACCTAAGATTGCATCCTTACATAAAGGAAGTAGCATTCTATAATCTATAGTATTTGATAAATCATTATGCTTATATGCTTTAAATATGCTTTCTTTATTAGCTACTTCTCTATTAAATAGCATCTTTCTTGGGTCAATACGATCTTTAAATTCTTCCTTTAAGGATAATAATTCTGTATGTCCTACCATTTCATCAATAGTTCTAAAGCCAAGTAATGCCATATATTCTCTTAATTCAGATGCAATAAATTTCATGAAATTCATTACATATTCTGGCTTACCCTTAAATCTTTTTCTTAATCTTTCATCCTGTGTTGCAACACCAACAGGGCATGTATTTAAATTACATACTCTCATCATAATACAGCCCATTGCGATAAGTGGTCCAGTTGCAAAACCAAATTCTTCTGCACCAAGTAAGATTGCAATAGCTAAATCCTTACCAGTTAAAAGCTTACCATCTGTTTCAAGTCTTACTCTATCTCTAAGACCATTCATTACTAATGTTTGATGAGTTTCAGCTAAACCAATCTCCCAAGGAATACCTGCATTATAAATTGATGTTCTTGGTGCAGCACCAGTTCCACCATCATAGCCTGAAATTAAAATAGTATTTGCGCCAGCCTTAACAACACCTGCCGCAATTGTACCAACACCAGATTCTGCAACTAATTTAACTGATATTCTTGCGCCACGATTCGCATTTTTTAGATCAAATATTAATTGAGCTAAATCCTCAATTGAATAAATATCATGATGTGGTGGTGGTGATATTAATGAAACACCAGGAGTTGAATGACGTGCCTTTGCAATCCAAGGGAAAACCTTTGCGCCTGGTAATTGACCACCTTCACCTGGCTTTGCACCCTGTGCCATTTTAATTTGAATTTCTATTGCATTTGTTAAATATTCAATTGTAACACCAAATCTACCAGATGCAACCTGCTTAATAGCGCTACATTTTGAATCACCATTTTCAAGTAGCTCAAATCTTTCTCTTTCTTCGCCACCTTCACCTGTATTAGATTTACCGTGAAGACGATTCATCGCAATTGCCATACATTCATGTGCTTCTTTAGATATTGAACCATAGCTCATTGCGCCTGTTTTAAATCTTTTTACAATTTCATCTACTGATTCAACCTCATCAATAGAAATTGGATTTTTATATTTTAAATTAAATGTATTTCTAATATTAATTGTCTTTTTATCAATTAATTTAGTAAATTCTTTATATTCTTCATATTTACCATGCTGACATGCATATTGTAGATGCATAATTGATAATGGATCATAAATATGTTCAATTTGGTTTTTTCTATAGCCATGTAGACCAATAGATTCTAATGTATCTTTCTTATTATTAAGGGCTTTTTCATAAATCTTGATAGTATTTTCTTCTATTTCCTTTATACCAATTCCTCCTATTGATGATGGAGTATTTGTGAAATATTTAGAAATAACATCATCATTTAAGCCTAAGCATTCAAATATTTGAGCTCCATTATATGACTGAATAGTTGAAATACCCATTTTAGCCATTATTTTTAAAATTGAATGCATTACACCATTAACATAATTATCATATGCTTTATCTAATTCTGATTTAATATATCCTCTATCCTTATATAATTTAATTGTTTCATATACTAAATAAGGATATATTGCGTTCACACCAAAGCCAATTAAAGTTGCATAATGATGAACATCTCTTGGTTCAGCAGCCTCTAATACTATAGATACATGAGTCCTTCTTGATGTTTTAGTTAAATGCTGATGAAGGGCACTTGATACTAATAATGACGGTATTGCAACACCCTTTTGATTTCTATCAGATAAGATAATAATTGATGCACCTGAATCAATTTTTAAATCAGTTTCTCTAAATATTCTATTTAAAGCTTCCTCCATTGATTCATTTTTATAATCATATGTGAAAGATACAACATCTGTTTTAATACCATATTTATTAGAATTTTTTATTTTATAAAATTCTTCTTTAGATAATAATGGTTGTTTAATTTTAATTCTAAATGCATTTGCTTCAGTCGGATTTAATAAATTACCTTCACAACCTAAATAATTAGTTGTAGACATTACAATTTCTTCTCTAATTGAATCAATAGGAGGATTTGTAACCTGGGCAAATCTTTGCTTAAAGAATTGGAATAAATTAAATTCTTTATTTAATAAAACTGCTAAAGGCATATCATTACCCATTGATACAACCTTTTCGGCTCCTTTTTCAGCAAATGGAATAATGCTATCCATTAGCTCATCATATGTATATCCTACACTTCTTTCAAGGAAATCAACATCGTAAGCTGCTTTAACCTCTTTTTCTAAAGGTAAATTATCTAATTTAATAATATTTTCATTCCATTTAATATATGGATTTTTTAATGAATATTCCTTTTTGATAATATCATTAGAAATAATTTCACCCTTTTGTGTATCAACTAATAATATTTTACCTGGCTCAAGTCTTCTTTTTTCTTTAATATTTTTCTCATCAATAGGTAAAGAGCCTGTTTCTGAAAATAATACTAAATAATCATCCTTAGTAACATAATATCTTGATGGTCTTAAACCATTTCTATCTAGTGATGCACCAACCTTTATACCATCTGAAAAAATAATTGATGCAGGACCATCCCAAGGCTCCTGGAATGTTGAATGGAATTCATAAAATGCTTTTAAATTTGGATCCATTTCATTATCCTTTTCCCAAGGCTCAGGAATCATCATCATAATTGTTTCTTCAAGACTTCTACCATTTAAATACATGAATTCTAAGAAATTATCAAACATTGCTGAATCTGATGATTCCTTTGGTATAATTGGAACTATTTTATTTAAATTTTCACCAAAATATTGTGATTTAAATAAGCCTTCTCTTGCACGAACCATATTAACATTTCCACGAATAGTATTAATTTCACCATTGTGGCATAAAAATCTATTAGGATGTGCTCTATCCCAAGATGGGAATGTGTTTGTTGAAAATCTAGAATGTACTAATGCAATTGCAGATTCAACTTTTGTATCTAATAAATCTAAGAAAAAATTTCTAACCTGAGTTGATACAAGCATTCCTTTATATACAATAGTTCTTGATGAAAATGAACAAAAATATAATCTTGAATTATTATCAATTGCCATTTTTTCAATTACTCTTCTTGCAAGATATAATTTTCTTTCAAATGGTAATCCTCTTTCAATATTATCAGGTCTTTTTACAAATACCTGTACAATATATGGCATCGCATCAAGTGCTGTTTTACCAATATCCTTTGTATCAACAGGTACCTTTCTATAGCCTAATATTTCTAATCCTTCATCATTTAATCCTTTATTAATTAATTCAATTTCTTCTTTTCTTAATATTTCATTTTCAGATAAGAATAATTGACCTACTGCATAATCATATTCATCTGGTAATTCAAAGCCTAAAATTTCATTTTTGAAAAATTTATGTGGAATTTGAAATAAAATACCTGCACCATCACCTGAATTATCTTCAGCTCCAGTGCCTCCTCTATGCTCTAAATGAATTAATATATCTAATGCATCTTTAATTGTTTTATGAGTTCTAATACCTTTTATTTGTGCGATTGCGCCAATACCACAAGCATCATGCTCATAACTTGGATCATATAAACCTTCTTTATTTGGATAATCTCTCATAATATCACCTTACTTTTTTATATTATTTATAGATGCTTCAATAAAATCTCTAAATAATGGATGTGGACGTTGAGGTCTAGATAAGAATTCAGGGTGGAATTGACAAGCTACATACCATGGATGGTTTTTAAGCTCAACAATTTCAACTAAATTCCCTTTTAAATTCATACCTGTAATCATTAAATCCTTATTGAATATTTCTATAAATTTATTATTAAATTCATATCTATGTCTATGACGTTCTTTAATATCTTCCTTTTGATAAGCGTTATATGTTTTTGTATTCTTATTTTCAATATGGCAATCATATAAGCCTAATCTTAAGGTTCCACCCATATTAATTCCTTGATATTGATTTTCAAGCAAATCAATAACTGGATGTGTAGAATTAGCTGAAAATTCACCTGAATTTGCATCCTCATAGCCAATTACATTTCTTGCATATTCGATACAAACAAGCTGCATTCCAAGACAAATACCAAATAATGGAATATTATTTTCTCTTGCATATTTTATTGCTTCAAGCATTCCTTCTATGCCTCTATCACCAAAGCCACCTGGAACAATAATTCCATCACATTTTGATAATGTTTTTGTAACATTTTCTTTTGTGATTTTACTTGAATCAATATAATCAATTACAATTTTTTTATAAAATTGATATCCTGCAGCCTTTAATGCTTCTGCAACTGATAAATATGCATCATGTAATTTAACATATTTACCAACAAGACCTATATGAACCTCACCATTTAGATTCTCAATTCTATCAATTAATTGATACCATTCAGTCATATCTGCTTCTTTAGCATCAATCTTAAAATGGTTTAAAATAATATCATCAATTTTTTGTTCATGTAGGCTTTTCGCAACATTATATATAATCTTTTGATCTAAGGCTTCTATAACATTTTCTTTATCTATATCACAAAATAAGGCAATCTTTTCTTTATGTGAATCAGATAAAGGAACCTCAGTTCTTAAAATAATAATATCTGGCTGAATACCTATTTTTCTTAATTCCATTACTGAATGCTGAGTAGGCTTTGTTTTAACCTCATCTGCAGCCTTTAGATATGGAACTAATGTGTTATGAACATATAATGTATTTTCATAACCAAAATCTCTTCTTGCTTGTCTTATAGCTTCTAAAAAAGGTAATGATTCAATATCACCTACAGTACCACCAATTTCAGTTATTACTATATCTGCACCTGATTCAATTGCGGCTTTTTTTAATTTAGATTTTATTTCATTTGTAATATGAGGAATAACCTGGACAGTTCCTCCAAGATATTCTCCTTTTCTTTCCTTTGAAATAACACTTGAATAAATTTTACCTGTAGTAATATTAGAATTTTTTGATAAGCTTTCATCAATAAATCTTTCATAATGACCTAAATCAAGATCTGTTTCAGCTCCATCATCTGTTACAAATACTTCACCATGCTGATAAGGAGACATTGTTCCTGGATCCATGTTGATATATGGATCAAATTTTTGCATGAATATTTTTAATCCTCTATTTTTTAATATTCTACCAATTGAGGATGCTGCAATACCCTTACCAAGGCTTGATACAACTCCTCCTGTAACAAATATAAATTTAGTGTTAATTTTATCCATATCATCATCTCCCTATAATATTTTTCTTAATCTTTCAATCGCTTCTTTTGTCTTCTCGTGAGTATTAAATGATGTGATTCTAAAATAACCCTCACCAAAGGAACCAAAGCCTGCACCTGGTGTTCCAACTACATTGGCATTTTTTAATAAATAATCAAAAAATTCCCAGCTTGTCATTCCATTAGGGCATTTAAACCAAATATATGGTGATGATTTACCACCTGTATAATAAATACCTTTTTCATCAAAGAAATCTGATAACATTTTCGCATTTTCTAAATAATAATTAATATTATCCTTACATTCCTTAATACCTTCTTTAGATAATGCAGCTTCTGCCGCTCTTTGAACTGGATAAGATACACCATTAAATTTAGTTGCTTGTCTTCTTTTCCATAATTTATTAATTTTTACACCTTCAGATTCTAATTCTAAAGGAATAATAGTAAATCCGCATCTTAAGCCTGTAAAGCCAGCTTGCTTAGAAAATGAGCATATTTCAATTGCGCATTCCTTTGCACCTTCAATTTCATAAATTGAATGAGGCTTATCATTATCACTTATGAAAGCCTCATAGGCTGAATCATAAATGATTAATGAGCTTGTTTTTAATGCAAATAAAACCCATTCCTTTAATTCTTCATGACTATATGTTGCACCTGTAGGATTATTAGGTGAACATAAATATATAATTGAATTAGCTTTAATTTCGTTATTTGGCATAGGTAAGAAATTATTATCCTTATTACCATTAATAAAATTAATATATCTTCCACTCATAATATTAGAATCTAAATATACAGGATATACAGGATTAGGAATATAAATATTATTATCACCAAATATATCTACGATATTACCTAAATCTGATTTAGCTCCATCAGAGATGAATATTGAATCTAAATCTAAATTAATATTATTTAAAAAATAATATTTTTTTACTGCTTCTTTAACAAAATCATATCCATATTCTGGTGGATAACCTCTAAATGTATCTTTATTACCCATTTCATTTGATGCTTTAATTAATGCATCAATTACGCTTTTACCAAGTGGTAATGTTACATCCCCTATTCCAAGCCTTATAATATCTGCCTTTGGATTTATTTCTTTATATTCTTTAATTCTTTTGTTTATTTCAGAAAATAAATAATTTTCACTTACATTTAAAAAATTCTTGTTAATCTTAATATTCATAATTCTAAATATTTCCTTTCTAATATATATGATGAAACAATAATTGAAGCTGCTTTAATTAAATTTATTCTTACGCTCATCGCATATCTTTCTAAATATTTATGAGCTTCATCTTCAGATATCTTTTTAGATATTATTAAGAATGCTTTTGCTGTATCTACTAATCTATATTGACTTTGATCAATTAAATCATTTTGATTTTTTAAGCTACTTATTAATAAAACCTTTAATATTTCAATCAATGAATTCATACTTAATGGTCTTCTTATCATTATCAATCCATTTTTTATATTATTAGATAATTTATCTGATTGATAATTTTGATCGATTATCGTTAATATAGGGATTTTTTTTAATTTATTACAAATATAATCGATTTCATCTAAATCATAATTAGATTTATTTGTAATAATAAAATCAATATCATTTTCTTTTTCAATATCATTTATATTATTTATATATTTATATTGAATTTTATATGGAAGCAAGGAAAAGATTTGTTCTAAATTAGATTTAAAAAAATCAAAATCGCTTAAAATAGATATTTTTATAATTTTATTTAAGTCCATAAAATCGCCTCCAAATCTTATACGAATAAAAATCGTATTTTTGATATTTTTTTAAATAATATTTGAATTTTTTGTCATTTTTTATCAAATATACAATTTAATTTAACACCTTTTTAACGTATAATCAACATAAATATTCAATTTTTTTGAATTTTATTGAAATTTTATTCGCTTTTTTATCATTTTTGGGCAATTTTACCAAAATTTTTGTATTTTTTTAAAATTTTATTCGTTTGCCTATTGACAAAATAATATTCGGTGCTCTATAATGGTGGCATAAAGGGCAAGGAGGCCTGGTGAGATATCACTGGCTCCCTGCCCCTTTTTATTTAAACGGAGGATTATTTATGAAACAAGTAACAGATTACTTTGGCTCCCTTGTATTTAATGATAAGGTCATGAAATCAAAATTGTCTTCAGATGTTTATAAGAAACTTAAGAAAACAATTAATGATGGAAAAGAATTAGATATAAGCGTTGCAAATTCTGTAGCACAAGCTATGAAGGATTGGGCTATTGAAAATGGAGCTACACATTACACACATTGGTTTCAGCCTATGACTGGTTCTACAGCCGAAAAGCATGATTCATTTATTTCACCTGAAGGAAATGGTGAAATCATCATGGAATTTAAAGGTAAGGAATTAATTAAAGGTGAACCTGATGCATCTTCTTTCCCTTCTGGTGGATTAAGAGCAACATGTGAAGCAAGAGGATATACAGCATGGGATCCTACATCATACGCGTTTATTAAAGATAAATGCTTATGCATCCCTACAGCATTTTGTTCTTATGGTGGTGAAGCATTAGATAAAAAGACACCATTATTAAGATCTATGCAAGCTTTAAATAAGCAAGCTTTAAGAATATTAAAGCTATTTGGACAAGATAGTGTAACAACAGTTAAAACAACAGTTGGTCCTGAACAGGAATATTTCTTAATTGATAAAGCAATGTATGAAAAGAGAAAAGATTTAATTTATACAGGAAGAACATTGTTTGGTGCAATGGCACCTAAGGGCCAAGAGCTTGATGATCATTATTTTGGTTCTATTAAAACTAGAGTTCAAGAATTCATGAATGATTTAAATGAAGAATTATGGAAATTAGGAATTTTAGCAAAAACAGAACATAACGAAGTTGCTCCAGGACAACATGAGCTTGCTCCTATATTTGCAACAACAAATATCGCAGCTGACCATAACCAAATTACTATGGAAATGATGCAAAGAATTGCCAAGAAGCATAATCTTATATGCTTATTACATGAAAAACCATTTAAGGGTGTAAATGGTTCTGGTAAGCATAACAACTGGTCAATGTCTACTAATACAGGTATGAACTTACTTGAACCTGGTGATACACCAGCAGAAAATGCTCAATTCTTATTATTCTTAGTATCTGTTATTAAAGCAGTTGATGAATATCAAGATTTATTAAGAATTAGTGTTGCAAGTGCTTCTAACGACTTCCGTTTAGGCGCAAATGAGGCACCTCCTGCAATTATCTCAATTTTCTTAGGATCAGAGCTTCAAGCTGTAATTGATTCAATTGAAACAGGTAAGCCTTTAAAGACAGGTGGAAAGACATTCTTAAAGATTGGTGCAGACGTATTACCACCTTTACCAAAGGATACTACTGATAGAAATAGAACATCTCCATTCGCATTCACAGGAAATAAGTTTGAATTTAGAGCTTTAGGTTCTTCTGATTCTATTTCTTGCTGCAACATTATGTTAAATACTGCAGTATCTGAATCATTAAAGCAATTCGCAGATAGATTAGAAAAAGCTAAAGACTTTAATGTAGAATTACATGAATTAATTAAAGAAACTATTATTAAACATAAGAGAATTATATTTAATGGTAATGGTTATGATGATTCATGGGTTGAGGAAGCTAAAAAGAGAGGTTTATTAAATTTAAAATCTACTCCAGAAGCACTTCAATACTATTTACATGAAAAGAATATTAAATTATTCACTTCTCATGACATTTACACATTAAATGAAATTAATGCAAGATATGAAATCGGTCAAGAACATTATTCTAAGATCGTAAATATTGAAGCATTAACATGTTTAGATATGCTAAACAAGGATTATTTACCAGCCATTTCAAAATATACAAAGAATTTAGCCGAAACTGTTCAAATTAAGAAAGATTTAGGCATTAATAATACATATGAATTTGTAATCTTAAATAAGATTAGCACAGAGCTTTCAAAAGCTTTTGATGTAAAGATGAATCTTGAAAAGACACTTGCAGGTGCAAAAGATATTCAAGATTGTACAGAATTATCAATGTATTATAGAGAAAAAGTTCTTCCACTTATGGAAGATGTAAGATCAATTATTGATGGAATTGAATTAGATGTTGATGCAAAAGATTGGCCAGTTCCATCATATGGTGACTTATTATATAGTGTTAAATAATAATTAAATTGAAAGGGGAAAGATTATTATGTGGGATTATCAAATCTGGAAATTGATTGCAATTGCCTTAATATTCTTTATGCAGGCAGGATTTGCAATGTGTGAAGCAGGTTTCACTAGAGCGAAAAACACTGGTAACATCACAATGAAAAACCTTATGGATTTCTGTCTAGGAACTATCACATTTATATTAATTGGTGGACCTATCCTTTGTGCTGAAAATGCAATTGCAGGTGGTATCTTAGGTGATGTAGGTCAAGTTTACAAAGGAATGTTTGGCGAAGGTGCCTCTTGGGCAGGTTGGACAGATTTCATTTTTAACTTAGTATTCTGTGCAACTACAGCAACAATCGTATCTGGCGCTATGGCAGAAAGAACAAACTTCAAAGCATATTGTATTTATTCAATGATTATTTCAGCTGTTGTATATCCAGTTGAAGCTTATTGGAACTGGGGTGTTGGTAACAACGGTTGGTTACAACAATTAGCTTCAAGCTGGGGTCTACTTGATGGTGGCACAGCTCAAGGATTTATTGATTTATCTGGTTCTTGTTCAATTCATATGGTAGGTGGTTTAACAGCCCTTATCGGTGCATGGATGGTAGGACCAAGAATTGGAAAATATGTTAGAGATGAAAATGGTAAGGTTGTTAAGATAAATGCCATTCAAGCTCATAACGTTTTAATGGGTGCACTTGGTGTATTTATCTTATGGTTCGGTTGGTATGGATTCAACCCAGCAGCTTGTGTAGCTTGGAGTGGCTATGAAGGTATGGGTCAAGTATTCATGACAACAACAATTGCTGCATCATTATCAACAGTTACAGTAATGATGATTACATGGATTAGAAACGGAAAGCCTGATGTATCAATGACATTAAACGGCTCATTAGCAGGTCTTGTTGCAATAACAGCTGGATGTTCAAGAGTTGATTTAGTTGGTTCTGTTGCAATTGGTGTTGTTGCAGGATTCATCTTAACATTTGGTGTTGAATTCTTTGATAAGGTTTGTCATATTGATGATCCAGTTGGTGCTTGCTCAGTTCACTTCTTAAATGGTGTATGGGGAACAATTGCTGCAGGATTATTCTCAACATCAACAGGTTTATTCTATGGTCATGGATTTGCACAGCTAGGAATCCAAGTAATTGGTGTTCTTGCAGTATGTGCTTGGACAGCACTATGGGCATTTGGTATCTTCGGTGTAATGAAGCTAATTAAGAGAAAAGATGGTGTAACACCATTCTTAAGAGCTACTCCTGAAGAAGAAATCAGAGGTCTTGACTTAACAGAACATGGTTTAGTTACAGCTTATGCAGGCTTCCAAATGGCTCCTCAATCATTTGATTATGGTGATGTAGTTAAAGAGGTTAACGGCGATGTTCCTCCATCAGAAGCAATCGAGGTTGAAACAATGCCTAATGTCGATAGCATTAAACCAGGAGATAAAACTATTACAAAGATTGAAATCATTTGTAAGGAAAGAAATTTTGAAGCATTAAAGAATGAATTAATGGCTATAGGTATCACAGGTATGACAGTATCTCATGTAATGGGATGTGGCGTACAAAAGGGTGCTCCTGAATATTATCGTGGTATCAAAATTGAACCAACTCTTCTTCCTAAGATTCAGGTTGATGTAGTTGTTGCAAATGTACCTGCATCACAAGTTATTGAAACTGCAAGAAAGGTATTATATACAGGTCATATCGGCGATGGTAAGATCTTCGTATATAACTGCTTAGATGTAGTTAAAGTAAGAACTGGTGAAACTGGTGCTGAAGCATTATTAGATGTTGAATAATATAATTAAGTGTGTCCTATATTTTAGGCCACACTTAACTGTTTTTTAAAAGGAGATTATTATGTGCTCAATAATGGGGTATATAGGAGATATGACTATAGATAAATTTAAAGAAGGATTTGAACAAACGATATCAAGAGGTCCTGATATGTCTAAAATCATTGATCTTGGTAATGGTTATTTAGGATTTCATAGGCTTGCGATAATGGAATTATCTGAAATAGGTATGCAGCCATTTAAATTAGATAATGATTATTTAGTTTGTAATGGAGAAATATATGGTTTTAGGAATATTAAAGATGATTTAATTAATAAAGGATATAAATTTATTAGCAATTCAGATTGTGAAATTCTTCTTCCTCTTTATCATGAATATGGTTTAAAAATGTTTAATATGCTTGATGCAGAATTTGCATTAATAATATATGATGCAAAAACTAAATCACTTATTGCCGCAAGAGATCCAATTGGAATTAGACCTTTATATTATGGATTTGATAATAAAAAGAAAATTGTTTTTGCATCAGAGCCTAAAAATTTAGTTGGATTAGTTAAAAAAATAACACCATTTCCACCTGGATATTTTTATGCAAATGGTAGATTTGTTTGTTATAAGGATATGACAAAGGTTGATAATGTAATTAATGATTCAATTGAAAATGTTTGTCAAAACATCCATGATAAATTAATTAAGGGTGTAGAAAAAAGATTAGATTCAGATGCTAAGCTAGGCTTCTTATTATCTGGTGGTCTTGATTCTTCTTTAGTTTGTGCAATATCATCTAAATTATTAAATAAAAAAATAGAAACATTTGCTATTGGAATGGATATAGATGCTATAGATTTAAAATATGCAAGAATGGTTGCAAATTATATTAATTCTAATCATCATGAAATAATAATGACTAAGGATGATATATTTAATTCACTAGATTATGTTATTAAAACTCTTGCAACATATGATATTACAACAATAAGAGCGTCTATTGGTATGTATCTTATTTGTAAGGCTATTCATGAAACTACTGATATAAGAGTATTATTAACTGGTGAAATATCAGATGAATTATTTGGTTATAAATATACAGATTTTGCGCCAAATGAAAAAGAATTCCAAAATGAAGCAGTTAAAAGAATACATGAAATACATATGTATGATGTATTAAGAGCTGATAGATGTATTTCTGTAAATTCACTTGAAGCAAGAGTTCCTTTTGGTGATCTTGATTTTGTTAAATATGTTATGGCTATTAATCCAAGCATGAAAATGAATAAATATAACATGGGTAAATATTTATTAAGACATGCGTTTGAAAAAGATAACATTTTACCTAAAGAAATATTATTAAGAGATAAAGCCGCTTTTTCAGATGCAGTAGGTCATTCAATGGTTAATTATTTAATTGAATATGCTAATAATTATTATTCTGATGATGAATATAATAAATTAATACAAAAATATCATCATTCTAAACCATTTACTAAAGAATCTTTATTATATAGAGAAATATTTGAAAAATATTATAAAGGTCAATCAGAAATGGTTAAAGATTTCTGGATGCCAAATAAAAATTGGGAAGGATGTAATGTAAACGATCCTTCCGCAAGAGTCTTATCAAATTATGGTAATAGTGGAAAATAGGTGATAATATGTTTAATTCAATTCATGAAGAATGTGGTGTATTTGGTATTTATGAAAAAGAAAAAACTAAAATAGCTTCTTCTGTTTATTATGGATTATATGCACTTCAGCATAGAGGCCAAGAGGCTTGTGGTATTGCAGTGTGTGATGATGGATTAATAGACTACATTAAAGGTAGTGGCCTTGTTAATGAAGTATTTAATAAAGATAATATTAAAAGAATTAATAATGGTAATATTGCTATAGGTCATGTTAGATATTCTACTACTGGTGGTAATAATATAAATAATATTCAACCTATTGTAATACAACATAATAAAGGTAATTTAGCATTAGCTCATAATGGTAATTTAGTTAATGCTTATGATATTAGACAATATTTTGAATCACAAGGTGCCATTTTCCATGGCACTTCTGATACAGAATCATTATGTTATTCAATCGTGAAAGAAAGAATTAAAACGCATTCTATTGAAGATGCAATAGAAAATGTCATGGGCATTATTAAAGGTGCTTATTCTTGTGTTGCATTATCTCCTACTAAATTAATTGCTTTTAGAGATCCAAATGGCTTTAGACCACTTGTTTTAGGTCATACACCTAATGGTGGGTATGTTGTTGCATCCGAATCTTGTGCAATTGATGCAATAGGCGGAACTTTAATTAGAGATATAATGCCTGGTGAAATAGTTGTTATTTCAGAAAATGGTATTAAATCTATTATGACTAAAGAAAAAACTAAAAAATCATTATGCATATTTGAATATATATATTTTGCAAGACCTGATTCAACAATTGAAGGTGTATCAGTACATGCGGCAAGACAAAATGCAGGTAAAATATTAGCTAAGGAAGCTCCTATTGATGCAGATGTTGTAATAGGTGTACCTGATTCTGGTCTTGATGCAGCACTAGGCTATTCACAAGAATCAAAAATACCTTATGGTATTGGTTTTATAAAGAATAAATATATAGGTAGATCATTTATTGCTCCTTCTCAAGAAGAAAGAGAAAATGCAGTTAAAATTAAATTAAATGTCATTACTGAAACAGTAAAAGATAAAAAAGTTATTTTAATTGATGATTCTATCGTTAGAGGTACTACTTCTAAAAGAATTGTAAAACAATTAAGAGATGCTGGTGCTAAAGAGGTTCATTTAAGAATTACAGCACCTGCATTTAAGCATCCATGTCATTTTGGTACAGATATAGATTCTGAAGAGAATCTAATCGCATGTAAATATGATAACAATGAAGATATATGTAAGCATATAGGTGCAGATTCACTTGCCTTCATCTCAGTTAAAGGAATACATAAGCTTGCAAATGATTTAAATTGTACATATTGTGATGGATGCTTCACAGGTAAATATCCTATAGAAATACCTAAAAACATAAATAATATAACTAAATATTCAATGTCAATAAATAAAAGCAGCCAAAATTAATTGGCTGCTTAATTTTTATAAATATTTAGCTAATCCTACAAAGAAGGCAATAAAGAATATCATTCCTATTACAAATCCTACAATTGAAAATACTAATCCTGTTACAGTTATACCTTTTGAAATATTCTTATTCTTCATTCTTGATGAATTATAGAATATGCAGCAAAATGATGTAATAGTACATATAGCAAACATTACAATAGTTAATATTGCAAAGCCTTTCGTAATATCCTTACTAGCATTTACAACAGCAACAAATATAATTTCTATTGCAAAAGAAATAATAGCTAAAATCATTTTATAATACCTCCAAAAATACAATATTAATTTTATATTAAAAGATATAAAAAATAAATACACTTTTGAATTTTTTTATCCAAAAGTGTATGTTTATTAAATATCGTGTTTTTCGTTTTTGGGCGATATTCGGGGTAAACGTGTTGAATATCACCGAGAAAAAGTAATTTTTTGGGGTTCTTGGGCGATATTCGGGGTAAAAATGTTGAATATCGCCCGAAAAATGTAGTTTTAATATTGATTTTGGCCATTTTGCATAATCTAATATGATCAACAATTACATTTCTATAAATAACAATATATATCTATCATCCTCATTTATATTATTTGTTATATATATGTATATATATTTAAATCACAATTCTAGCTTATT
>JAILBI010000111.1 GCA_024681175.1 Acholeplasmatales bacterium | reverse complement strand
TTATTATATTCTTTTAATTGATAATGTCTTAATATATGGTCAAACCCTTTAAATTCTTTTAAATTTGAATATAATAATAATTCATTTTCTATAATCTTTTTTTTATCATAAGGAGCATATAATAAAGCTTTATCTAAAGTTTCTTTATTATTGATTTTTTCTACATCAAAATCATAATAATTATTATTTTGACACAAAAATAATAAATACCATAATTCATAATCATTAAATTTTACACTCAGTTCTATTAAAATTTGTTCTGAAAGTTCAGAATACTTTTCTTCTTTTAAAAGATTCCAATACTTTTCCACTTTTTTTCTCCCTTACTAAATATTCTTTCTATTGTTTAATAATAATTATCTCAATAATATATGTGAGATTATATCTACTAAATCAACTATACCATAGCCTATACCATATGTAGGACGAGATAAACCAATTCTAGTTCCATATACATTATTAGGATTTAGATTACTCTTATCAGGTTCATAATTTTTGGAATGAGGGTCATATGTATTTTTTTCTTCCTCTATATTTCTAATATCATCTAAATTTATTATTGTATCATATGCCATATATTTCATCAATTCCTTTGAATCTTTGGCTAATGTAATAAGATCTATTTTAGAATAATTATACATAGGATCTTGAATTTTTAATAAGAATAATTTTTCAAATTCTTGATAATTTAATTTTAAATATAATGCATTGATAATCAATATTTGGAAATTTAAATCAGTTACACATGATGGAGATTTAAATAATATAGATAATGCATTAAAAATCATTTTAGGATTTGTAACTCTATTACTTTTATCGTTTAAGAACATGATAAGTTGAACTAAGCACTGTTCATATTTACGATATTGATAATATCTAAACATTTGAACAAAGACAGAATAATTATATGTATTTGAAAATAATCTATATTCAGCATCAATAATTAATTCAATTTCTTTAGACGAAAACTTCTTAGCGTTGTTAAATGATTCAATATCAACTACTTTTTTAGGATTAAAATTAAGGTAATTACGATTTTCTGATAAGAATAAAAGATACCATAAAATCCATTCGTAAGGATTTACTTTTAAATCATTTCTTATATCTTCTGCTAAATTATCATATTTGCCCTCTCTTAGTCTTTTTGAATAATCCTTAATTACTTGTGGATTATAATCTGATTTTTGAGTTAACTTAGGTTGAATTTCAAAATCCTTTTGATCTTTTATAGAATCAATGACGCGAGCGATTGATTCTTTATCCTCTTCATTACTTACTAATAAATGTTTATGAACTAAATATGATTTTAGTTCTACTGCATGCATGCATTGAGTCATAAAACCAATATTTGAAAATTGAAATAATGGATTAGCAAATTTCTTTTGTAGCATACCTAAAAATATATTTGATGAAGATTTTAGATATAACGCATTTAAAATAATTATTTGTAAATTAAGTTCAGCAACATCAGTTGCCTTTTCAAATATTACTTCTAATGCTTCAGAAACTTTTGTATAATTAGCTGACACCTTTTCATCATTTACATGCACAATTAAATCATCTATACATTCAACATATTGTTTCATTTGATATTTTCTAATTATATTACCAAAGCCATAAAAAGGAATAATGTAAGTATATAGCTGTATGTCGACAAATATTTTCATTTTTTCTTCTAGTGATGAATATAATATAGATTTAAAAAATGAATCTCTATAATCATTAATTTTATTAGGATTAAAATCATAAAAATTGTTATTAGTACACAAAAATAATAAATACCATAAATTACCGTTTTCTGGATTTTTTGTTAATTCATCTTCTAAGACTAATTTAAGTTCATCATATTTTTTGTCCCTTAAAAAATCAATATAATTCATTTTAAAAAACTCCCCTCTATTTAAAATCAATTGTTTTTTTCAATTTTAAAATAAAAACCAAATCGATTCATTATAACATAGTTTTATTGACTTTTTAATATTTTAATACAATAAATTATAAAAAATGTACTTAAAAATTCCTTAGGATTAATCCTAAGGAATAAGTATAATATTAGTTATTTGAATCTGTTGAATTATCTTCGCCTAAAAAATCATCTTTAGAGTCTAAATCAGTAGGAATATTTTCGCTTTCTACAATTTTATCTTGAGCTTTTAATTCAGGTTCTGATACATCTTCTTTTTCAGTTGACTTTTTTTCTAAATTAATAGTTATATCATTAGCTTTACGCCATTCTCTAAGCTTGATAATATCTTCTTTTTGTACTGATGAAGAAACAGAATTTAAAGCAATATTAAAGTCTTCGTTACAAATAGTTTTTAAGCCACTGTTTTCAAATGCTCTTCTCATTGAGATTTCTTCAACAACTGACAATAAATTAGTTACATCAGAACAGTTAAAGCCATTAGTTGCCTCAACTATATGATCAAAATCAATATCATCACTTATATCGACATGACCTAAGTCTTTAATTTTTTCTAATCTATGAGTAACAATATATAATCTAGCATCATCATCAGGTAAATCTACATAAACTTTAGTGCCAAATCTACCAGGTCTTAAGAATGCAGAATCTATATCCCAAGGCTTGTTAGTTGCGCAGATTAAGAATAATATATTATTACTCTTTTCGCCATAAGCTGAAATACCTTGTAGCTGTGCTAAAAACTCGCTTCTTAATTGTCTTGCATATTGGCTTTTAGTTGATTTAGGGGCTATTGAATCCATCTCATCAAAATAGATTACAGAGCACTTAAATTTTCTAGCCTGTTGGAACAATGCTCTAACTGCTTTTTCTGTATTTCCAGCACCCTGATGTAATAAATCAGATGGTGTAACAGAACAAAATTTAGCACCAATTGTGTTGGCAATCGCTGCCGCCATCATAGTCTTACCAGTTCCTGGAGGTCCATAAAGACATACTCCACCACCGCCTGAAGTGACATATCCTTCTGTCGCTTCTGGATGTAATAAAGGTAATAATACCTTTACTCTTACAATTTCTTTTACGTCCTCTAAACCAGCAATATCTTCAAATTTTATTGTTGGTAAATCATTCCAATTAAATTGGAAATCATAATTTTCTTCTTCTGAAGGAGTGTTTAATATCTTGTCCTCAGCACTTTCTTTTTCTTGAGTATTTTCTACTTCATCCTCAATATTATCTAATTTAGATTCTTCACTGTTTAAAGCTTCTTCTTCAGATGGTTTTTCATTAGAATCTTCTTTAGTATTATCATCGCTTTCTATATCATCAAAGAAATGAGAGCTACTTGAAAAATCTATATCTGTATCATCAGAAGCTTTTTTATTAGGATTTTCAATATGAAGTATATCATATGATACGTCAGTAATATTATTTTCGATAATTTCTTTTCTTACTTTTAATAGTTTATTAAAAGCTAGACCAGATTGTCTTCTGTTAATGCCACTATCATAATCAGCCTTTAGTAAATATAAAATCTTTTCTACATTTACTTGTGCTCTTTTAAAATTATTGTTTAAAACATCTGCTTTAACAGAATCTAATAAAACTTTTAATTCGCTCATTAGAATTCTCCCTTCTTGAAAGCTTCATAATTTAAAAGGCTTTCTTTAGTGACTGAATTTCTATAATTAGCCATTACTTCATCTACAAACTTCATACAGATAGGAACGTTACCATCCTCACCCTTTTCAAGTTCTAAAAGGCCTTCAGCCATAGCTTTAGATGTAATTTTATCTATCATAGCGCTTATATCAGCACATGAATATCCATCAAATTTTTGAGTTAAATCTTCAACAGTAACATCAGTGTTTTCTAATAAATGTTGACGATTCTTAAATGCTTTATTTATTAAGAATAATCTAGCATCATGGTCTGGTAATGTTACATATAGGTGTGTATCAAATCTCTTACCTCTGACAAGCGCACTATCTAGTGCCCAAGGTCTATTTGTCGCACCAATTATAACTCTAACATTCTTTTTATTGCCTTTAGCATTAAAGCCAGACATGCATGATAAAACTGCTGTTAAAACGTCTTTTGTGTGTTCTGAGTCACTACTGTCGCGCGATGCAAATAAAGCGTCTAATTCGTCAAAAAATATCAGACAATTATCATATTGTTTTGCTTCTTCAAATAATTGCTTAATCTTTTTTGGAGCCTCACCTACATATTTGTCTAATATATCAAATGTGTTGACTATAGCATATGAACATTTTAATTCACCAGCTATAGCTTCTGCAACAAAGCTCTTTCCACATCCTGGAGGACCATACATTAAAATTTGGCATCCTACTTCATCTTTATATTTAAAATAAAAATCAGGATTTTTCATTGGAAGAATAACATTTAATTTTATTTCTTTTTTTACTTCTTCCAAACCAGCGACATCCTTAAGTGTTACGCTTGGTGGTTCAGTTTTAAAGAATTTAGGTTCATTATCTTCTTTTTCGTTTACATTTTCATTAGGTCCACTTTTTGTTTCAACAACTTTTCTAAATGGATTAATTTTATTTTTTACAATATTTTCCCTTATTTCAACAAGCTTTTTATGTTCCTTAGAAAACCTAGTTTTCAATTCAAAAATTTCAGTTTTAATTGAAAGTTCTTTTGATAATGCAATAGCTTTATCTAAGTAGAAAAGACCATTTTCTACATCATTTTTTTCAAGTAATTCTTTAGCATTTTTTAAGGCTGCATCATAAGTTCTATACTTCATAGCATAATCGAATGCCATGAAACATCACCTCTTTCTTAAATGTCTAATTCAGAGAAAAAGTCCGAATTATTAGTTGAAGTATTAGTAGCTGTGCTTGTTGATGTATTAACATTAACATTAGCCTCACCACTAGTCAT
Organism: Acholeplasmatales bacterium; assembly: GCA_024681175.1. Next base: position 14,033 of record JAILBI010000111.1, on the reverse strand, counting down.
TAGGATTTCATCCTTTAATGCATTAAGATCTTCTTCTGACATTTCATAATCTTGAGATGGGTCCATATTAGAAACCATATTATTGATAGAATCCATAGAAATTTGACCCTTTAATAGGCTCTTTTTAAATTTCATGAAGTCTTTATTGTTTCTACTTAAGCTTGGCATTGCATCCATTAATTTAGCAGATTTAGCAAATACATCCTTTAATCCAACAAAAGAACTTGCCATTTCAACTTGAATTAAATAGTTTTCAAATTGATATCTAACTGTTTCGATGTTAGTCTTCATTGTTTGATAATATTTCATTGATCTAGCAAAAAGCTTGAAGCTGTTCATATCATTTCTTTTTAATAAAGCTTCTTTTGCCTTTTCTCTACATTTAGCAATTCCTCTATCAAGTCTATTGATAACTTGATCAAATTGTCTAATTACTTCATTGGCTCTTTGTTTATTTTCAGCCATTTTTAATTGTCTTTTTGTCTCATTCATTTTTCAATAACCTCTATTATATATACTTTTCTAATTTATTAAAATAAATTATAAACCTTTATTATAAGCTTCTAATCTCTTAACTTCAGATTCTTTAATTGTACTTGAAGATTTAGCTAATGCTCTATTTATATATTCATTGCAAATTTTAAAATCTTCAGGATTTACGCCTCTGTGCTTCTTATATTCCATAGAATATATATCTAATACCATAACGATGAAATTAGATATATCTCTATTACTATATCCATTTAATTTACGAGCTAACTGTTCTAAATTTACATCAGAAGCGACAAACTCACCTAGCTTCTTTTTTAAAGTTGGATAAATAATATCAAAAGAAGGTAGTGGTACTTCTATTTTTAAGCTAGCACGAGAAACAACAGCGCTATCTAAATTATAAGGTACGTTAGTTGCAGCGATTAATAATAATCCATTGTTAGAATTAAAACCATCTATCATCTGAAGAAGTGTTGATACTGCAGATGCTGTAACCTCATGTAAATCATTTTGTCTAGATAATGCGATAGATTCAAATTCGTCCATAAATAATACACAGCGTTCAAATTGTTTAGCGAATTCAAAAATAGCTAAAATTCTATTTTCTGTATCGCCATAGCCACTTCCCTTAAGCGAAGTGCATACGACGCTATAAAAACGCACATTACCTTTAAAATAATTATTTAATTCATTAGAAACTGCCTTAGCAAAATATGTTTTACCAGTACCAGGAAGACCATATAAAAGAATGAAATTCTTGTTTTTCTTACCAATCTTCTTATTGAAAGCTATATCCTGTTCTGTTAAGAAGAATTCATTTTTAATCATTTCTTTTTCAGAATCCATGCCAATGACATCTTCAAATGTAACAACATCATTACTAACATCTGTTAAAAATGCTTTAACATCAATATCATTAAATTTATATTGAATTCCATCTTCACTTTTTTGGTCTTTTTTGTTTTTATCAACTTTAACAGTTTTAGTAGTTTTAGGTGCAGTTTTTAAATTTGTAGTCTTATTTTCTACATAATTTGTTTCAAAAAACGGAAGAGATTCACCTAAATTTTCATGGCACATTATTAGCTTTTCTTGAAGTGTTTTTATAGTTTTCTTATAAGTTGCAATATTTCTAGGCTTTCTATCATGCTTTAATAATTCATCTAAGATTTCTAAACCTTCAGCAATATATTCTTTAGCACTGTCATAAGATCTAATATATAATGCATTTTCGATTTTTATTTTACATTCGATGAATTGATTTCTTAAATTATCTATATTAACCATAATACACCTACTTTTTAGATAAGCATATTTCTTTTAGCTTCTGCTTTTTCTTCAATTTCCTTGAAAATATCTTCGTTCATTTGTGCAGATCTTTCCTTTAAAGATGCATCAACTTCTGTAGTGTAATCATTTTGTTGAATATCACTTGTAAATACAGCCATCATCTTTTCGATACTGCCACTTGTTTGTTGCATCATCTTATTGAATTGAACAAGTTCTTTAGTAATTTCTTTTACTTCCTTGTTGCTAGCAAAAGTTGAAAAACCTGAATATACTTTACCAACAGTTCTCGCTAATTCCATATCTGTATACATAGCGTTAATTTTATCTCTTGTCATTTCGATTTTATCTAATTGACCTTCTCTAAATAATTTAGAGTTAATTAATCTATTGATCTTACTTTTGCATCTTTCATATTCTGAAGTTCTTTTAGATACTAAGTAATCACTTGCTGTTTCCATTTCTTCTTCAATTTGTTCATCGATATCATCTATTTCATTTCTAATAGTTTTTGCTAAATTATTCATATCGTAATTGAACGAATTTCTATCCATTGCAGGCTCATTATTTTTTTTCATAACAATTTCCTCTCCTATTAATACATTTTAAAAATGTTTTCAACTTCTTCTTCAGCCTTAGATGAAGATGATATAACTTCATCATCTACTTCAAAATCTTCATTGCTGACTTTACTATTATCTTGTTTGATTGAAGATAAAGCATCTGCCATTTTTTCTTTGAATTGTTCTCTGTCAGCCTTACTTAATTCAGCTGTCTTTATAATGTCATCAATATCAAACTTAATACCACTATCAATATTTTCAGCAGCGATCTTAACTGAATCTAATGCATAATCAAAGAATTTAATTTTATTATCATCTTCATTGATAACTTTAGTTTTATTATTAATGCTTTCTTGAATGTTCATTAATGTCTTTGCAAACATATTCATTTGTCCCTTATATCTTTCAGGGTTTTCTTTATAAGATGCTTTATAAGATTTAATTTGATTTACTAAACTGAATAACTCACTTTGATGAAAATGCTTTTGAGTTACAACTTTATTTCTACTGATAAGAATCTTTACTGAATTAGGATCCTTATAAAAATAAGGTGATGACTCTGCATGTTCAAGTGTATCTTTAACAGTATATAATTGTGCATTTATTGCTAAATAGTTACCTTGATTAATTGCTGTTTTAGCATTTTTAATATCTCTCATCAAGAAAGAACAAATAGTTTCAGCAACATCAACATTATCAAAAACATTTAAAGTTTCGCATCTTTTAACAGCATCTTTAATAAGTGACTTTTGAACTTGATCACACTTATTATCAATTGCTGTTGTTGATAAATCTTCTAATGCGTTTTTAATTTTTTCAATCAATGCAGCACTTCTTTTGTTTTCTGCTGCTTGCGAAACTCTTTCAGGACGCTTTATAGGTGTTGTAATATCTTTTTGGTCAAATTCATCATTGACCAAGTTTGTTATGCCTTGTTGTTTTTTAGAATTTACTTTTTTTTCTTTTTTAGTACTCATAATTATACCTCCTCAATATTACGTCCACACTTAGGACAAAATTTAGCTTTAACAGGAACTTCTACGCCACAAAATTTACAAAACTTTGTATCCTTTTCTTCTTTCTCTTCATCCTTAGGATTATTGCCTTCTATTTTTGTTTCTGTAATTGATGTGTTTTGTGCTCTAATTACATTTACTTCATGCACTTGATCCATTTCTTTTTCTTCAAGTCTTTGATTTCTTTGTTTATCAGACTTAACTTCATCTAATCTTTCAATTGCATTTTGTTGTAATTTTGTATTAACCTTATCAACTAACTCTTCTGTATCAGTAACAGGTGTCAACTTAAATACTATACCTGATTCAGATATATCTAAACCCATTTGATTAATCTTTTGGATTGAAGATGTATTACTTGTTACTATGTCCTTACGAATTTTAACAAATTCATTGTATGCATCACTTGACTTTGTGTCAGAATTAATGAATTTTCCAATTGACATTTTTGCATCTGCAACAAATGAATCTCTTACTGTTTCTTGAATTTCTTTTAATACGTCATTCATTGAAACATTAGAATTGAAATATTTTGCTAATCTTTCAATACTAAATAATTCGCAAGTTGCTGTACCATTAATACAATATTTTGCTTTTGCTCCTTCAAGCTCATCTAGTGTAAGTGTATATTCACCAGTTGAAAAATTGAATGAGATTGAATCATAATTTTTGTCTTTTCTAAACACGAAAGCAACAGCAGTTTTTCCAAATACTTTTTTTGAATATGGATAAGTTTCTCCACCAATTAAATTTTCTGCTCCAATCTTCGCTTGAACACCTGATTCAACTTTAATGTCGACTTTTCTCTTTTTTATTACCAAGTCTTTCTTTTCAACGATGTTATTTTCATCGTCAATTTTTAAATAAATGTTTTGCTTAAATAAACCCATAACCATTCCTCCATATCGTTTTCAAATCTTTATAAATTATATCATATTAATGCATAAAAATCTATTTATATAAGAATCTTATACATAAATATTAAAGCGAGTAAAAATAAAACTTGAAGAGCAATAATAAATATTCCCTTAAATTTAAATTCTGTCATCATTATTCCGCCACTCCAGCCGCTTATAAATGCTGTTAGTACAAAGGATGCAGTAGCGATTACTAAGAACCATTTATATGATACAAATAGTTCTATTGTTTCTTTTTTAATCACATCATATTTAATCCACTCATACAAAAAATATGCAATTAAAACCATAAAACAAAACGAAAGCAACGTTCCGAAAAAATATAATAATTTAGTCATAGTTAACCACCTTTAATTCATCTACACGCCCATGCCAATCGCAAGAACAATAAAAATGAATAATATAATTAAAATAAATAAAACAATGTATAACGCTGTCAAAACTTTACAAGCGTAACTACCGCTGCCACTTTTAGAAGAACCACTTATAAAAAACACTAAACCAATAAATGGTGTACAGAAAAATGAAAATATTAGTCCTAAAACCAAATCTTTAGTAGCATCCTCATGTACCCTATTATTATTAAAACGTCCCCTATCATTTTTCTTTTCATAAATCACATTTGACTCATATGAATTTTGACTTTTTTGCTTGTTAAATTCATTATAAGAATAATTTGTAACCTTTTGTTTATTAAAGTCATTTTCATTGTCTTTAATTACTTTTTCTTTTTCATCTAAATCCTTTTTTAAAGCAATTATTTCTTTTTCCATTTCTGTTTTTTTGTTTCCAAACACACGTGAAGAATTTAAAATCTTCTTAAGCTCATATGAGTTAGGACATAATTCTTTTAATCCTAAAATAGATGATGTTACATATAATGGATTTTTTAATTTCTCATTAAACATTATTTCAAACTGTTCTGAGCCAGTTTTAATATATAATGCATTAATTATCAAAATCTGTAAATTAACACTCAATAAACTATCAGTCTTTGCAAAAATCAATTCTAAAGAGTCAGAAATCTTGTCTGTATTTACATGTAATCTTTGATCATTAATAATCTCTATTAATTTAGCTAAGCATTCCTTATACTTGCCAAATTGATAATATCTAAATACAAAATCAAAGCCTCTTAAATCATATATATTGCTATAAAGCTGATATTCAGCACTAATGATAGCCTCTTCTTTTATAGAGGCATATTGCTTAGCTTTATTTAATGCCAGTTCATTACTAATATTGTTAGGCTTGAAGTTTAGATAATTATGATTGCTCGATAAGAACAATAAATACCATAATTCATAATTATCCGATTGTTCTTCTATTAATTTTTTCACTTCGGTTCGAACATCTGAATATTCACCATTAAGAAGCATGTTCCAATACTTTTCCATTTTGCCCTCCCAAAACTTTAATACACAAATTTATAATAAAGATAAATTAACACTATAATTATCACTATAACAGCGATAATAGCAATTAAAGCGATAATGCGTTTCCTTTTTTTCTTTAAAATGGTTTCATCTTTATTTTTTAAATTATTTTCATTTTCTATAATAGACAAATAATTTATTCCTTCATCATAGCCTAAGATTTTAGCCTTTTCAAACAATTCATAAGCTAGTGAAACATTCTTTTCAAATTCTTTCCCTTCATAGTATAGTAAACCTAAATCATAGGCTGCCTTACCATAACCATAAAGCATACTTTCAGATAACAACATTTGTCCTTTTAATAGATTTTTTTCGATAATCTTACCTTCTATATAAAATTTGCCTAATAAATATAATTTTTTACCATCTTTACAATAATTTATAGCTTCATTTATATAACTAAAGGCTTTTTCTTTATCATAAAACCTCTCATTTTCATCAGAAAAAATCAATGCAAGCATATATGGTGATATATTTTTTTCGCCTTTGTTATAGGCATGTGTTAGACATATATATGCCTCATCAATATCTTTTTTTGTACCACTACCACGATAATAAAACATACCTAAAGATGCTAAAATGGATTCTGATACATCTTTATATTCAAGCGCCAAATTAAATGCTAAATCTAAATTAATATCTACATATTTTCCACTTGAATATAAGTTCATACAATATAAAATTGCTATATCATACTTAGCTTTAACAAGCGATTTAATTATATCTAAACCTTTATTAATATCATTATCATTTTCAATTAAATACTTTCCATACAACAACAATAGATTGTTAGATTCGTTCGTTTTTAGTAGATCCGAAAACATTTCCATTATTATTGGTTTGTTTTCTTTTGTATTAAAATGATTTAAATATAATTTTAACAATTTCTCTTTTGAATCAATTGAATTTTCTATAGAAATTAAATAATAATCTTTAGCTACATTATAATCAGTTTTCACATAAAGACCATTTTCATAAAGAAAACCTAAATAGCTTGCCGCTCTCATATTGCCTAAATCATAAGCCTTTTTCAAATAATTATATGCTTTTTCATAATCTTTATTATAACCATCATAACCTGTTAAGTAGTTCAATCCACAAATAAGACACGAAAGCGAATTTCCATTTAAAGCATCTTCTTCCATTTGTTTTAATAACTGTATATTATAATTATCAATTATTGAATCTATTTTTTCATCAAATTCTTTCTTATTTAAAATTACAAATGGATTTAAACTAGATAGATTATATAAATCATTTTCTAATTCTTCTTCGATTAATTCTTTTATTTTTTCATTATTACTTATAATATATATAAAATTTAATGCTAATAACATAAGATTATATTTTGTAACATTAGATATATCAGAAAAGAAATATTTGATAGAATCTATAAAATTATCACTTAACGCAACTATTTCATCACTTTTTTCATTTAATTCTTTTAAAATCAAAACACATTTATATGCTTTTTCATATTGATAAAATCTTAAGAATTTAGAAAAGCCCTTTATCTTAGTTGCTTCCTTATATAAACTAAATTCCATTTTATATTTCATTTCGTCATAGGTAGTTGCTAATTCTAAAGCTTTATTAAATGCTATTTCATTATTTAATTTTTCAAAATTTGTATCAATATAATTGTTATTTTGTGCCAAAAATAATAGATACCATAATTTAGAATTGCCCATATCCTCTTTAAGCATATCTTTTATTTTTATAGCAGCATCCTCATATTTATTTTCAAATAATAGTTGCTCTAACTCATTCATCTTTTTCCCCTGTTTTGTATAGCATGACATTTATTAAATTATATAATATATACTAATCATTAAAAATATATATTTTTAATATTATAATTTTCAAAAATTAATTAAACAATATTTTAAGATACATATTTTAATTCGACAAAAGCATTTGGACATGTGCTTTTATCATAAAAATTCTCGTTTAATTCTTCTTTGATATTATCATAATGCTTTTTTCTGCAATAAATAATTATTTCATATAACCTTTCACAAAATTCAAATGCATTTTGATTTATAAATTTAACACTTGGTGGAATAATTATTTTTTGCAATGTATTACATTTAAAGAATGAATGTGTATCAATAGATGTAACCGTATATGGAATTATAGTTTTATTACAACCTAATATTAAATTATTTGTTTCTTTTTCTATAATTGCGTTACAATCATCCCTTGAATCATAAACTGTATTTTTAGGATCAACTACAATACTATTTATATCATCACACTCATAAAATGCATCGGCGTATATTTTAGTTACACTTGAAGGAATTACAACATCAAATTTATCAATACATGCAAATGCATATTCATCTAAAATCTTTACTCCTTCTGGAATAAAACAATTTTTACATCCAAAGATTAATCTTCCTGATTCTTTTTCTATAATTGCGTTACATTTATCCCTTGAATCATAGTAAGGATTGTTTTCATAAACAATGACTTCACTTACATTTGTACAATCCCTAAATGTAGTATTATAAATACTAGATACATTTTTAGGAATTATAAGTCTATCTAAACTAGCACATCTTAAAAATGCATAATCTCCTATAGATGTTAGGCATTCAGGGAAACTAATATCTGCTAGATTTTTACATCTAGAAAATGCATAATCTCCTATAGTTTTTATGTTTGATGATAATTTTATGTACTTTAAATTTGTACACCCAGAAAAAGCACCAAAGCCAATTGATTTAACATCGTTTGACATTATAACAGTTTTAAGTTCTGTACATCCTTCAAAGCATCTATTTCTAATTGCTTTTATACCTTTTGGTATTACAACATTTACAACATATGTATTTTTAAATGCTCCAGTTGATATATCATCAAATACACCTTCTGGAATTACAACATCTTCAAAAGGACCAATATATTGTTTTAGTTTTTTACCATCTATAACAAAATATCTTTCTATATCTTCTAAAGGATTATTTTCTTGATTTACAAAACCACCATCAAATTCGTATATTGATTGTTCATTTTCTATTTGTACTTCATCTTTTTCTTCTTCATATATTTTTTCTAAAAAATACTTTATTACATTATTATTATCTGTAATTTGATATTCTTCTGGAATTAACATTTCAACTGTATTTGAAGCTAAAAACGAATCTAGCATTTTTAAAATTTTTTCATTAGAAGAAATATTATAAAGTAAATTTAAAGTAGCAATTTTAATCTGTACTTGGGTAATAGAATATACACTACTAAAAACATAATCAATAGATTCTAGCATATCATCACTAATCTTTACATTTACGTAAAAGCCATCTAATAATTCAGTCAAAATCTTTTTACATGTTTTAAAATTATTAAATTGATAATTTCTAAATAATAAATCAAATCCTGGCAAATTTAATAAATTAGAATACAACTGATATTCTAGGCTATATTGTAATTTTTGATTAATGTTTGCACATTCTACGGCACGATTAAATGCCATTATATTATTTACATTTTTCAAATCAAATCCAATGTAATTATTATTTTGAGACAAGAATAACAAATACCATAATTCTGCATTATTATCATCAGTTTCTAATAGCTTTTTAGCCTCATCATAAATTACATCAAATTTTTTATTGATTAATAATCCTTTATAATTATCCATTTAAATACCCGTCTCTTTAAATAACTTTTCGTAATAATCTAATTTCAATTTATTTTCTACACTAGAAGAATTATTCTTATAATACTCAATTAAGCGCTTCATACAATATCTGTCATTAAGTTCTGCGCCTTTTGTATAATAAGGAATAGCATTCTCTATGCTTTTATCAAAATAAACGCCATTTTTAAAACATTCTCCCATTTTAAAATAGGCCTTTGCTTCATTTTTCTCGCATGCTTTTATATAGCACCCTACAGCTAATTTTAAATCTTTTTCAACATTTATTCCGTTTTCAAGCCATTCGCCATATGTTACAATAGCGTAACCTAATCCTGATTGAACGGCACATTTTAGATAATAAAGTGCCTTTTTTGAATCACGTGGCATATTATATAACCCATTATTATAAATAGCTGATAAAATAGCCTGTGCTTCATTATGACCTTTATCTGCTGCCTTTATTATATAGTCAACTCCCATTTTTTCATCTTTTTCTACACAATCACCTAAAAGATACATTTCACCTAATTTCATCATTGCATCTTTAGAACCATTTTCCATTGCCTTATTAAAATACATAATAGCATTTTTGATATCTTTTGTTACATATTTTCCTTCAAAATAGAATTCTCCAACCTTATATTGTGCAGAATAAACATTTAATTTTGATGCTTTTATATAATAATTAAATGCTTCTTTTATATCATTTAAATCCTCATATATTATTCCTAGTCTTAAAAAAGAAAGTGAATTATTCTTTAAAGCAGCTTCTTTGTAATAAATAATTGCTTTATTGATATCTTTTGTTTCATAAACCAGTTCATAATAACATCCCAAAATAAATAGGGATTCATCACTATAAATTGAAGTGACAGTAAGTTTTTTTAATGCATCACTATATTTGGATTTATCTTCATTATTAAGGGCCTCAATAGCCTTATTTTCAATTGGTTTAATAACATCATTATAAAATGTTTTAAAATCAGTTAGGCTCAATTTTATTAATCTTATTTTATCTAAAAAATCAAGATTGCAATAATCATCTAAAGAAAATATTGATTTAGAAAATAATTCATTAGATTTAATCGAATTTAATAAGTCTATAAAAATAAAATCATTTGTCAGTTTAAATAAAACCTCTAAAATCAAAAGTTGAATATTTAATGCATTAACGCTAGATTTATCTGAAAATATATATTCAATAGAATCATATAAATCTTTCAAATTGCCTTTAAATGATTCCATTTTATGATTGATTGCCTCAATTATATTATCTAAACAAGCATCATATTCTTTCATTTGATAATATCTAAAGACTTTATCCATGCCTTTAAAATAAGATAAATTTTTATATAACAAAAATTCCATTTTGTAACAAAATTCATCTTTTATAGATGAATATTTTATCGCGTTATCAAACGCTTTTTGGTTATTAATATTATTAAAATTTGTATCAATATAATTATTGTTTTGACAAAGAAATAACAAATACCATAATAAAGAATTTTCTTTGTCGTCTTCTAATTTTGTTTTAATTTCTTTTTCAACAATATTATATTTTCCTTTTGATAACAATTCATAATATTTCATCATAAATAAACCTCTAAAATTATTTTGAAATTAAACTCATATAATACACAGCTTTTTTAGTATCTACTTCTGTTCCATAACCGCAATTATAACAATGTGCTACATTTTTTATTGCGTTAACATTTCCTTGATCAGCTGATAATTTATACCATTTAAATGCTTCTTTATAATTAGTTGTGACTCCTTTGCCATAGTAATAACAATTACCTAAATTATTTTGTGCAGCTATACTACCTTGTTTGGCTGAAGATTCATACCATTTAAATGCTTCTTTATAATCTTTTTCTACACCTAAACCAAGGTAATAACAGTTTGCTAAATTATTTTGTGCTTTGTTATATCCTTGATCTGCAGCTAATTTATACCATTTGTAGGCCTTTTCGTAATTTTGCTTTATGCCATTGCCATAATAGTAACAATTGCCTAAATTCTTTTGAGCATCAATATTGCCATGTTCTGCGGCATCTTTAAATAAATGAAATGCTTTTATGTAGTCTTTTTCACAATCTAGGCCTATATAATAATTTATTCCTTTTTGATTTATTTGGATATACCCAACTGAATCATTTCTAACATTATTTATAATTTTGTCATAATTAAGGATTTGAGCAACCTCACCTAAAGTTTGATAAGCCTCAAAACCCATTAAAAGCGATAAATTATATAAATCTGATTCTTTAATAGTATCTATTAATTTAAGATACCTTTTATCTTTAGTGATTATATAAAGAATATTTGTAATTATTAATTGAAGATTTACTTGAACCAATTTATCTCTATTATCAAATATATAATCAATAGCTTCATATAATTTATCAAGTTCAATTTTTTTGACATTGATTTTATTATTGATGATATTACTTATAACATTAAAACATTTTATATATTCTTTTCTTTGATAAAATCTAAAGACTCTATCAAAGCCTATCAAAGAACTAACATTCTTATATAAGTCAAATTCAATCTTATAAGTCATTTCTTCTCTAATAGATGCATTTTTAATTGCATTATTAAATGCCATAATATTACTAATCTTATCAAAATCGACATTTATGTAATCATTATTTGATGCCAAAAATAATATATACCATAATCTTGAATTATTCTCATCATTAACTAATCTTTGTTTTACATCATCAATTACGAAGTCGAATTCTTCATTCATCAATAACATATCGAATGTACCCAAATCAATCATCTCCCAATTTTATTTATTTTACATATTCTAATTTATAATTCTTTTTAAATTTTTTATTAAGATTATTATAATAATCTTTTAATTCCTTACCTTTAAATTCAATAACTGTATTTTCTGGAAATGAATTTTCAGAGAATTTTCCATTTCCATTACCACCTATAATAGTTACATTTTTACAATTATTAAATGCTTTATTATCAACAACTGCATCCGATGAAATAATTAATTCATCTATATTTGTATCTTTAAATGCATTCTTATTTATTGTTACATTACCCTTAAGAGTCAAAACCCCTATGCTTCCGACCTTTTCAAAGGCATGTTCACATATTAAACACTTTTCAGACTCAATTACGATATTTGATAAATTAATACAATCCTTAAAACAACCAACACCAAATGTGTTTATATTTGATAATATTTCTATTCTCTTTAAGGATTGCTCATCATAAAATGCATTTGCCTCAATTATCAATTCACATTCTTTTTCGTTTACAATAAACTCTTCAACTGTCGTTTCATCAAACGCTCTTTCCATTACTGTAAATTTACCTTTATTAGAAATAATAATTGTACCTATATTTTTCTTATATGCACATCTACTTTTAATTTCAGTTGCGTATGATGGAATTATTATATTTTTACCATTTTCTAAAGATACTACAGTATGACGATAAGTTTCATATAATAAAGCGTCAATAGATTGTCCGTTTAATGCTTTACTTATCTGATTATTTTTATCCTTATCATTAATATTTATCCATTGATAAGATTTGTAAGCAAGCTTTATTTCATCGGCACTTGAATATAAAAATACAATTGGCTTATTTAGTTTTTTAAATCTATAAAATAGATTTAGGACATATGCATTTTCCATCAACTCATAGTTGCCACAATATATTGCAAGACCACGTGCTGATTTGATATTTTTTAATACATTAGCTTCTAATTGTTCTGAATCTAAATCTAAAACTATTGTCTTTTTAGGATCATAAATATCAATATTAGTATCATCTGCTTTAACTATTATTAATGCATCGTCAACTTGCTTTGCTCTTTTAAGACCATTACGTATATTATTTAAGCTTTTAGAAATAACTGAATTATTGTTGTAATGTTCTATTATTTTATCAGCTGTTTTTTCAAAAACATTTAAATCTAATAATACAACAGCTGTACCATAGCTATCTGAATCAACTAATTTTGATTTATAAGTGTTAGTATTAATATTTTTATATATGACACCTGAATCAACAAAATCCTTGATATTTTTATAATCATCTGCTAATTCCTTAGGAAATTCTGAAACATAGTCATTAAGATATTGGTTTGCTCGCTCTAAATCGCCACGACTTAATTCTTCTTTGACGTTTGATAATATTTTTCTTTTATCAAAATCTTCAGATACAAACTTAGGTTGTCTTGAACCACAGTATGAACAAACATAATAATCTAAGCCTCTACTATCAGAATCCTTTAGCTCTTCAAAGCATACTGAACATTTCATATATTCACCCCACAAATCATTCGTTAATATAACTAATCAATATTTCAATCACATCAACTCTGTTATACATAATTGAATTATTTTCTATATCATTGACAGATAGTTTGTTTTCTAATACATCTTTAATGAATTTGTTACATAATTCTAAATATGCATCATTTGATACATCATCTAAAACATCATAACTTAGATTTTCGTTATCATGAATCTTCATAATAAATTCTTCTGCCCTAGATATAAATGAATTTAAAAAATTACTTAATTTATTTCTTTTTAACTCTTCTATATTTTTTTCAAATTGAACAATTTTATCAATTTTATCAATTTTTAACAATACATTATATGGATCTCTTAAATGATACGCATTCTTTGCATTTTCTA
>JAILBI010000098.1 GCA_024681175.1 Acholeplasmatales bacterium | reverse complement strand
GTAATATACATAAGTGGTATACTTATTCCTTTAGCCTTAATCATAAACCTCATAATATATATATTTGTATAAGGAGAGATATTATGTGGATAGCATTTATTATTTTTTTAATACTTTATTTATTAGACCAATTCACTAAATATTATGTGGAAGCACATTATACAATGGGAAGTAGTCATACTATAATTCCTCACGTACTTACTATAAGCTACAGTGAAAATAAAGGTATGGCCTGGAGCTTATTTAGTGACAGTCAAATAACTTTAGTTATTATATCTATAATTGGGGCAATTGTATTACTTTTTTCATTATATAAGTTCTCATCATGGAAAGAATCACCATTCTTTTCATTTAGCTTAACACTTGCCTTTACTGGTTGTGTTGGTAATTTATTCGACAGGGCAATCGCTGTTTTTGGCATAGATGGAGCTAGAGGCGGTGTAATTGATATGATTCAATTTAAGCCATTTGATAAATTATGCAATTTATTTGGTTTAGGCTCAACTACTTTTAATTTAGCTGATACCTATTTAGTAATAGGTGTAATATGTATTATGATAGATATTATGTTTTTACGTGATAGACGTAATGAGAAAAAAGGTATTATTAAAAGAAAGAAATTAAAAAGATCAAAAGTTATTAAAGAATAATATTAATATTTGTAGGGGATATTATGGATAATAAAAGTTTTGAAAAATTTTTTATCGCACTTGAAATAATATCATTAATCATTGATGGTTTTATATCATCATTTGTATTAGTGTATGTACTATTAAATGATATAAGTGGTAAATTTTTAGTCTCATCACTTTTTATGTGTTTAGCAACAATAGTTATAATGATTTATAGTTTACTTGAATTTAAATTAAATAGAAAATATTTTATTATATCAATTAGCTTTTTTACAGTGGCGATAATATTAAATATGTTTTTACCATTTAGAGATGCATTCCAAATTGTATTACTTTCAATATTATTGATATTTGTATTACTATTTTCTATATTTTGTGACGATTATAAGCTTTCAATGATATTTATAATTTGCGCACTTGTTGCCGCATTTACATTTTCTTTTTATTCACTTATTGATGCATCAACAAATAATTTAAATAATGTTAATTTATTATTTTTGTCGGATTTTGCGATGAACTCATCAATATTTTCACCAACTATGATAACTGTTGTATATTTTATTGTTTATTTTAATAGAAATAATTATTTATAATCAAACTAATAAAAATGGTTTGATTATATTTTTTTTATAATTATTATGTTAAAATAAATAAGTATTAAAAAAGGATTGTGATATTATGGAATTTAAAATAGAAAATGAATATGACGGTGTTAGAATTGATAAAGTATTATCAAATCTAATTAGTGATAAATCAAGAATGTATATTTTAAAATGTATAGAAGATGGCAATGTTAAAGTAAATGGTGAAGTTATTACTAAACCATCATATAAATTAAAAACAAATGATTTAGTAGAACTTAAAGAATTAGAAGCTAAATCACTTGATGTAGAAGCAGAAAATCTTAACCTTGATATCATATATCAAGATGAAGATGTTGCCGTAATCAATAAACCAAAAGGTATGGTAGTACATCCAGGAAGTGGAGTGAATTCAGGAACTTTAGTTAATGGACTTTTATATGAAATGGATGATTTATCAGAAATCAATGGTGTTGTAAGACCTGGTATTGTCCACCGTATCGACAAAGATACAACAGGACTTTTGATGGTTGCCAAAAATGATAAGGCAGCCCTATCTCTTATGAATCAATTAAAAGACCATAAATGTAATAGAATTTATCACGCACTTGTGTATGGTGTTATTACTGAAAATAGAGGAAGAATAAACGCACCCATAGCTCGTGACCCAAACGACAGAAAGAAAATGGCAGTAGTAAAAGATGGTAAAGAGGCCATAACTAATTTTAAAGTATTAAAAAGATTTAAAGAATTTACATATATTGAATGTAAACTTGAAACAGGAAGAACCCACCAAATTAGAGTTCATTTAGAATATATAGGTCATCCACTAGTTGGTGATAAAACTTATGGAAGAAGAAAAACAATAGGGGATCAAGGACAATTCTTGCATGCAAAAACAATTGGTTTTGTTCACCCAACTACTAATAAGTGGATGGAATTTGATTCAGAATTACCAGAATATTTTAAAGAATTTATGGATAATTTAGAATAATAAAAAAGAAAGGATATGAATAATATGAATAATTCTAATAAAAAAGAAATTTATCAGAAAACATTGATATTATTATATATCCTTTTTATATTTATATTTTCAATATCTTGTTTAAAACCAGGTTCTGATTCATCACAAGATTCCCTTAAGATTGCAAAAATAATATCAGAACTATTTGGTGTTAAACAAACAGATAATTTTAATTCATTAATACGTAAATTAATAGGCCATTTTGCCTATTTTGGCGTATTTTCTATAATTAGTACATTCATGTTTTTTACATTTGATAAAATCAAATTAAAGTGGCAAATTGTACTTAATTATTCATCAATAATAATATTTATATTATTTTCTGAATTTGTACTGCAAATGGTAGCCATAGATAGAGGACCATCAATAAGAGATTGCATGATAGATTTTTTAGGATTTTTAATTGGTTCAGTATTTATTTACATCTATTATTTTATGTATAATTATGTAATTAATAAGAAATTATATGATAATAAAAAAGTACATTTAATCTACACAATAGTAGTAGGGACAATATACGTTTTTAGTATCATTTTGTTTATAATTTTAGCCAAACAAACCGGTGGTGATTCTAAAAAAGTATCTGATAGTATTACAGAACCTGTAACAGATATAGGAAATGCTATATCAGGTGTTGATTCAAGTGGAAGTAACGAAAATGTACGACTTTTTGTAAGAAAACTAATAGGGCATTTTAGTTTCTTCGCAGAAATTGGCTTTTTTTCATTTTTGTTTTATTATTCAATAACTAAACTAAAGAAGATTCATTTGTTGTTAATACATCTTTTTGTAGGTATATCTTTCGCATATATAACTGAATTTTTAATAGAAAAAGGGGTTTTTGAAAGAACTCCAACTATTAATGATTTTTATACAAATAGTATGGGTTTTATTAGTATTACAGCTATATTTTTAATTGTTATTTTGTTGGTAAAATTAAATAATCATATAATAAAGAGTAAAAATGTCTAAATAAACAACATATTTT
>JAILBI010000007.1 GCA_024681175.1 Acholeplasmatales bacterium | reverse complement strand
CAGGACAAATATTTATTTATCATCATTTTATTTGATGCCGTTTTATATTATAATATTTGCGTTAACATATTATATTTTATATGAAAGAGTAGATTTTAATTAATTTTTGTAAAAATATCATTGACAAATAAATTAAATAGTGTAAAATATTTATGTTGAAATAAATATGTGGAAAGTAGAAACGTAATTTCTCGCCTGACTGATAATTGAGTTGGTAGGCAAATGTCACTAATAATTATTACTGATATTCAAAGGACGTTTCTTGCGTCCTTTTATTTATTTTATTAGTTGCATATTGCTCGGAGGTGAAGGCTATTTATACTCAGAAAAAACGTGATGAGAACGTGAATGAAGGAATTAAATTCAAAGAATTGCTTGTAATTGATGAAAATGGTGAAAAGCTTGGTGTTATTCCAAGAGATAAAGCTATTGATCTTGCATTTGATAAGGGATTGGATATTGTTGTGGTTTCTCCACAAGCAAAGCCACCTGTTGCAAAAATAATGGATTATTCAAAATATCGTTATGAAAAGCAAAAAAGAGAGAAGGAAAATAGAAAGAATCAACATGTTGTTGATACTGGAGAAATTCAACTCTCACCAAATATTGAACTACATGACTTTAATACGAAACTCAAAAAAGCGATGAATATCTTGAGCAAAGGCAACAAAGTTAAGATTTCAATTCGTTTCCGTGGTAGAATGATTGTTCACCAGGAGCTTGGAAAAGAAGTCATTGATAGATTTATTGAAGGTCTATCAGAATGTTCTACAGTTGATTCACCGGCGAGAATGGATGGTAGAACTATGATTGCATTAGTATCGCCAAAAAAAGAGAAGGATAATAAATAAAGGAGCTAAGATTATGCCAAAGATGAAAACACATAGCGGTCTTAAGAAGAGAGTTAGACTTACTGGTACTGGTAAGCTTAAACGTGGTCATGCTTATACAGGTCACCTTAAGACAAATAAGACACATAAGGAAAACAAAGATTTATCAAAATCAGCATTAGTACATGAAACTGATATGAAGAGAATTAAACCATTAGTTTCTAATTTAAAGAAGTAGGAGGATTATACCATGTCAAGAGTAAAAGGTGGATACACAACTAGAAGAAGACGTAAAGCTGTATTAAAGCTTGCTAAAGGTTTTACTGGTTCAAAGCATACAATTTACCGTACAGCAAATGAAGCTGTTATGCGTTCTTTAGTATATGCTTATAGAGATCGTAAAAATAGAAAGAGAGAATTCCGTAGACTTTGGATTGCACGTATTAATGCTGCATGCAAATTAAACGGTACTTCATATTCAAGATTTATTAATGGTCTTGCAAATGCAAATATTCAAGTAAACAGAAAAATGCTTGCTGAAATGGCTGTTAATGATCAAGAAGGATTCAAGAAGCTTGTTGAATTAGCTAATAAAGCTAAACCAAAGGCTAAGAAGGCTGAAAACGTAGTAGTTCTTAGAAAAGAAGCTAAAAAGAACTAATAAAATGGCGGGGATTTTATCCCGCTATTTTTTCTTGAAATTTTTTATGTTATAATTATTGCCAAATGAGGTTTATTTATGAGTAAAAAGGATATTGCTGAGCGTCAAGCTGAAAGAGAAAGACAAGAAGTATTTGAAAAAGAACGTCAAATGCAGAAAAAAAGAAAAAGAAAATTAACAATAATTATTGCTATACTTGCAGTTATTTCAATTGCGGTAGTTGTTGAATATATTGTTGAAATTTTAATTTGGAATAATAATCCTGATAATGTTAAAGGAACACAATATATTTATAAACATATATCTTTCTTTGCAAAGCATTTCTCATTAGCAATTTCAATGGCACTTGTTGGTACAATTGCGATGATGCTAGTTAAGGCAAATAGAGGAGAATCAAGATTTTCTCAAAATAAGGGAGAAGATTTAATGGTAGTAGTTTCACTATTATTATATCTTTGCGCCATTGCCGCACTTATTATACCGTTTATTTGGTAAATTATTGAAAATGCGTCTATTTTCCTATATAATAAAAGTACTAGGAAGAAGCGCGTGGAACTCAAATAATAATAAACGGGAGCTGAGAGACTGCCTGTGCTGGATGCTTTAAGTTAGTAAGAACCCTAATGGCAGCTAAAAAGAGGTTCCCACTGTTGAAGATAAAATTCTTCACGGAACCTTCCTAGGCTTATTAAATATGAGGATTCGACATGAATCCTCATTTATTTTTAAAGGATGTATAATGAATAATTCAATTAATGATTTTAGTTTAAATGAGAATATAATAAAGGCTTTAGAAAAGCATAGTATTAGTGAATTTACACCTATTCAGGTTGAAACAATTCCACTATTATTACAAGGATATGATGTAATAGGTCAAGCTCAAACAGGAACAGGTAAGACCTTTGCATATTCAATTCCTTTAATCGAGTCTTTAATTAATAATAAAAAAGGATGCGCTCTTGTTTTACTTCCAACAAGAGAGCTTGCAATACAGGTTTCTAATGAAATTAGAAAATTATCTGATGATAGAAGCTTACTCCGTATTGCAACAATTTATGGTGGTGCTTCATATGAAAAGCAATTTAAGGAATTAAGATTAAATCCTAATGTTATTGTAGGTACACCAGGAAGATTAGTAGATCAAATAGAAAGAGGTAAATTAAATTTATCTAATTTGTCATATTTAGTATTTGATGAAGCAGATGAAATGCTTAAAATGGGATTTGAGGCAGATTTAGAAAAGATACTAAATAATGCGCCTAAGGAAAGACAAACTGCATTATTTTCAGCTACATTACCTCCATTTGTAATGAAGGTATCTAAAAATTATATGCAGGATCCTAAATATGTAAAAATAGAATCTAAAACATTAACTGCAACTAATATTACTGAAAAAGTATATTATGTAATGAGAGAATCTAAAAAGGATTTATTAATAAGATTATTAGATTATTATGATTTTTCATCTGTAATGATTTTTGCAAATACAAAGGCTATGGTAGATGAACTTACCTTATTTTTAAGAAAAGAAGGATATAAAGCTGATGGTCTACATGGTGATTTAAAGCAAGCAGAAAGAGATAAGGTAATGACATCTTTTAGAACATCACATATCAATATTCTTATTGCAACTGATGTTGCATCAAGAGGTATTGATATTAATGATATTTCTGCAGTAATAAATTATGATGTACCAGATGAAAATGAATTATATGTTCATCGTATTGGAAGAACTGCAAGAATGGATAAGGAAGGTGTATCACTAACCTTTGCTACATCTAAAACAAAGGGTAGAATTATTGATATTGAAAAATATACTAAGCGTTCTATGAAACTTGGAACTATTCCAACTGAAGAAGAAATAAGATCATCATTATTAAAGAAATTATATGATAAAATAATTCAAAAATCTGATTTAAATTCTAATAATCATGAATATGATGAATTATTAAGAATGTTATCACAAAGAAATTCAGATCCTATGCCACTTTTACGTGGTTTACTTGCAATGCTTGAAATTAAAAGGCATGAATATAATAATATTCAGGTATTAGAATTAAAGAAGAAAAAAGATAATAAAAATAATAATTATTATGATAAGGTATCTAAAAAATCTAATAGAAGAAAAGAAAGCTTTAATGAATATTATTTATATTCATTATCTATTGGTAAAAAAGATAAAATATCAGCAAATAGAATTATAAATGGCTTTCATGATGATTTAAAAATACATCGTGAGCATTTTGGTAAAATAAATATTTCTAATAATGAAACATTATTTGAAATTAAAGAAGAAGGAGCTAAATTCCTTCGCCTTAAGGGAAGATGTAAAATAAATAATAAATTTTATAATTATAGGAAAGTAGCAAAGGTAAAATGAGAATAACATCAGGTAAATTCCGTCATCGTATTATTAAAATGACTGGCTTAGAAACTACAAGAGAAACTCAAGATAAGGTTAGAATAGCAATCTTTAATATGATTGGTCAGTTTTTTGATGGCGGAATTTGCCTTGATTTATTTGCAGGATCTGGTGCTATGGCACTTGAGGCTATATCAAGAGGAATGGATAAAGCATATTTAAATGATTTAAATAAAAATGCTTTAAAAATATGTAAAGAAAATGCATTATCACTTGGTATAAATAATTGTGTATTTTCAAATTTAGATTATAAAGATTTCTTTAAAGAATGTAATATTAAATTTGATTATATATTTTTAGATCCACCTTATAAAATTGATAATACAATTGAAATTTTAAATTTATCAAAAGAGATTTTAAACGAAAAGGGTTTAATAGTCTTTGAAATGGCAAAAGAATCAATTTCTGATGCTCAAATTGATGGTTTAAAATTGATAAAAGAGCATAATTATGGTATAAAGAAAGTAGCAGTATATAAGAGGCTTTCTAATGAAGAACAAATATAAATTTGATAGTGATGAATATTTATATAAAAATATAAGAAAAATCTTAACTGAATTTAGTAAAAAGAATTATTGGTCTAATTTTACATCAGCTGATATATTCTATTTTATGATTAAAGATAAAGAAAGAATTTTTCCTAACACAAGAAATTCACTTTTAACATTTGTGGATTCTTTTTTTGAACGTGGCTTTGGAATTCAATTATTCTTTACAAAAGAAGGATTTAGCTATGTTCATAATCTATTTACATCCTTAAATCCAGAAAATATTAACACAGGTGATTGTGATTCACTTTGTGCAATATTTTTCCGTCCTGAGGACCTAGATGAGGATGAAAGAGATTATATTCATCAAAATGGAGCTAATATAAAAGAAGATTCTAATTTAATAATTTATAGATTTAAAAAAGGATATAGAACAACTTTCGCATCTAAGAAGGAAGAAAAAGTCTTATTTGAAAATTTATGCTTATTAAAATCAATTATTGAAAATGAATTTAATGATTTACAGGATATATTTAAAAAGAATTTAGCTTGTCTTGCAGAAGCTGATCCTGAAAAATTAGAATATAAATTATCTTATCAGCCTTTACCTTATTTAAATGTTGAAACTAAAAAAGAAAAGGTTCATGAGGATTTCACATCAGATTTTAAAGATATTACATATATAAATGAAAATTGTTATATATTTGTATCATATTTACCAATTATTATAGAAGAGACAAATATAAGACCTTTACTTGTTTATATGTATTATGAACAATCTGATAGATCATTTGTAAGATATATATTAGATGGTCCTAAGGAATATCATAATAATATATTTGGTATATATTATGATGCGTTTACAAAAATTGGTGTACCAATTAAAGCTATATTTAATGATCAGGATATTTATTCTATAAGTACTAAAACATTTAATAAAATGAATATTGAAACCGAATTAAATATTCAAAATAAGAAATTAAATTATATGATTTCTGATGTTGTAGGAAAAATAAATACACAAGATTCTGATATGGAATTTTTAGAAGAAAAAGCTGTTGCAGAAGCATTAATTGATGCAGTAACAAGTGCTTATTCTGATTTTGATGATGAAAAAACAATTGAAGATGATGATAATCTATATGTGTCATAATCTTGAATTATTAGTTCTTTAATGTTAAAATAAAACGTAGTTTTATTAATATATAAGAGAACTAAATTTTCTAAAAATAAAAATTATGAAAATATAAACGTCCTCTTGGACGTTTTTATATTAGAAAAGAGGTTGTATGATTACTAAGCCAAAGGGCACTTATGATGTTTTGCCTTGTGAATCAGTTAAATGGCAAAAGCTAGAAGATGCAATTAGAAAAATATGTGCATTATATAATTATAAAGAAATTAGAACACCTATTTTTGAATCATCTAATGTATATCATAGAGATGAAAATGATACATCTGATATGGTTACAAAGGAAACATATGATTTTAAAGATAGATCTGATAGACAAATTACACTTCGTCCTGAAGGAACTGCAGGTGTTGCAAGAGCATATATTGAAAATAAATTATATGTAGATAATATTACAACAAAGCTTTTCTATATGGGACCTATGTTTAGATATGAAAGACCACAAAAGGGAAGAAATAGACAATTCAATCAATTTGGTGTTGAAGCCTTAGGCTCATCAGATCCATTAATTGATGTAGAGGTTATCTCTCTTGGAGCTTCATTAATTAGAGCCTTAGGCTTAAAAAATATTAAAGTTAAAATTAATTCTTTAGGTGATAAGGAATCAAGAGATAATTATAGAGAAGTATTAGTTAAATATTTTGAAAATTATAAAAATGATTTATGTCCTGATTGTCTTGAAAGATTAGAAAAAAATCCTTTAAGAATTTTAGATTGTAAGGTTGATCATGATAAAGAATTTTTCAAAACAGCACCTAAGATTAACCAATATTTAAATGAAGAATCAAAAAATAGATTTAATGAAGTAATTAATGGTCTTGATTCAATTAATTTACAATATGTAATTGATGATAATTTAGTTCGTGGACTTGATTATTATTGTCATACAGTATTTGAGCTTGAAGCAGATATTCCATCATTTGGTGCTCAAAATGTCATTGGTGCAGGTGGAAGATATGATTCATTAATATCTGATTTAGGTGGACCTAAAACTGCAGGTGTTGGTATGGCATTTGGTATGGAAAGATTATTACTTGCAACAGATGAGGCGGGTAAAGATTTATCTAAGATGCCAGGATTACATGCATATTTTATTGCTTTAGGTGATGATGCAATGAAAGCTGTTAATAAGATTATGACATTATTAAGAACTAATGGTTTATGTTGTGATTGTGATTATTTAAGAAGCTCTTTAAAATCACAATTTAAAAAGGCTGATTTAAATAATTCAATTTTCACATTAATATTAGGTGATAATGAATTAAAAGATGGCAAAATCAATATTAAGAATAATTTAACAGATGAACAAGAAACAATTGATATTGAAGCTGTTTATCCATACATTTATGAAAAAATAATTGAAATTAATAAGAAAAACAAGAGGTAGTTTTTTATGAATAGAGTAAATTTAAATAATATTAAATTAGGCCAGATTAATAAGGTTGCAGGCTTTGTTGAAAATATTAGAAATAAAAAAAGCATGTGCTTTATTGTTTTAAAAGATATTCATGGCTTATTACAATTAACAATTGAAAAGGAAAAGCATCCTGAATTAAATGAAACATTAGATAAAATTACAAAGGATTCTGTAATTGAAGCAGAAGGTGTAATTGTAAAAAGTGAATATGTTAAATTAAATGGAATGGAAATGTATCCTGATACTATTAAAATTTATAGTATTGCTGAACCATCTCCAATTGTTGCACCTAAGGGTGAAGAAACTAATATTGATTTAAGATTAGATTATCGTTGGATTGATTTAAGAGAAGAAAAGAATGCATTAATATTTAAAGCACAATCTTTATTTGTAAATAAATTAAGAGAATGCTTAACTAATAAGGATTTCATTGAAATACATACACCAAAATTAATTGGTTCTGAATCAGAATCTGGTGCAGGTGTTTTTAAGGTAGATTATTTTGATAAAAATGCCTTCTTAGCACAATCACCACAGTTCTATAAGCAAATGGCTATGGCAGCTGGCTTTGAGCGTATATTTGAAACTGGCCCTGTATTTAGAGCTGAAAAGTTCGCATCAAGAAAGCATGCCACTGAATTTTCCGGCTTTGATGTAGAATTTTCATATATTGATTCATATAAGGATGTTATGCATCTTGAGGAAGAGATGCTTCATTATGCTTTAAAGGCTGTTAAAGAAAAATATGGTGATGATATTAAGCGTGTATATAATATCGATGTTGTAGTTCCAACATTACCATTCCCAGTAATGGATTTACATGATGTATATGATGAGCTTGAAAAGCGTTATGGCTATAAGGTTCCTGAAGAAGAAAAAGGTGATTTAACTACTGAAGGAGAAAGAATGATTCAAAAATTATCTCAAGATATGTTTGGTCATGAATTCTTATTTATCACTGGCTATTCAAA
The DNA here is from genome assembly GCA_024681175.1 of Acholeplasmatales bacterium. The sequence continues at coordinate 4,608 of JAILBI010000007.1, read as the reverse complement.
GGATACAAGAGCTTTCTATCATATGAGAGATGAAAAAGGCGTACCTATGGGATATGACCTTATTTGGAAGGGTGTAGAAATTACAACAGGTGCCCAAAGAGAGCATAGATATGAAATCCTAAAGGCACAAGCAAAAGAAAAAGGATTAGATAATGATGTTAAATATTATCTTGATTTCTTTAAATATGGCTGTCCACCTCATGGCGGATTTGGTATTGGTATTGACCGTATAACAATGATATTATTTGACCTTGGAATTAAAGATTCAATGTTTATATTCCGTGGTCCAGATCGATTAAATCCATAATAATATAGGGAGGAATAATTATGCATATTACATGGAATGAATATTTTATGGGGGTTGCCCTTTTATCAGCACTTAGAAGTAAAGATCCAAATACTAAGGTAGGTGCATGTATTGTAAATGGTGATAGAAGAATTGTAGGTATAGGCTATAATGGCTTTCCTAAGGGATGTGAGGATGATGTTTTTCCATGGGGAAGAGATGACAAAAACTCATTAAATACTAAATATCCTTATGTTGTTCATGCAGAAGCAAATGCTATATTAAATTCAACTGTTTCATTAAAAGGTACTACATTATATGTTTCATTATTCCCATGTAATGAATGTGCTAAATTAATTATTCAAGCTGGCGTTAAGCATATCGTTTATATGGATGATAAATATAATGGTGCCCTATCAGATCAAGCTTCAAAAAGAATGCTTGATTCAGCTGGCGTAACTTATGAAAAAATGAAAATGATTGAGGTTTCTCTTAAGGATAAAGCATAGGAGTTATGATGAGAAAGCATTTAAAAAATTTACTCATCACTTTAACAATATTTTTATTCATTTTATTGTTAGATCAAATTACTAAATATTTAACACAAATATATATCCCATATGAAGGAACAAATGTTAAACCCGCATTTGAAATAAGTGGCTTTATATCATTATATAAAACATATAATACAGGTATGGGCTGGAGTCTTTTAAATGATGAAAAGGGTCATATAATTTTACTTTGTATAAGCTTTGTAGCATCTATTATATTAGCTATATTTTGTGATAATAATGATTGGCAGCATGCCAAAACATTATCACTTGGTAAAACATTAGTTTTAGCAGGCTGTGTTGGTAATTTATATGATAGATTTATTTGTATATTACCTTCATGCAAGGGTGATAATGGCAGGCCTGGTGTAGTTGATATGGTATCATGGAAATGGTTTGATTCCTTAACTGGATTATTTGGCCTTGGCAATACTGTATTTAATGTTGCAGATATGGCACTTACCACAGGATTAGTGTTAATAATATTTGATTTAATATTCTTCTATAGTAGAAGGGAAAAGAAATATGGAAAAAAAGCAAATGCCTAAAGAATATGAGGGACAAAGGCTTGATAAAGCCTTATCCCTCATTTTAAGCAATAAATCAAGAACTAATATCTTAAAAATGATTGAAAATGGTGATATTTTAGTCAATGATATGAAGCAAAAGGCTTCTTATAAAATTAAAGAAGGAGATATTGTTTTAATTAATGATGTTGAGATTAAGCCTTTAGGAATTGAAAAAGAAAATTTAAATTTAGATATTGTTTATGAAGATGATGATGTTTTAGTTGTAAATAAACCAAAAGGAATGGTTGTTCACCCTGGTGCAGGAAATAATACAGGCACACTTGTAAATGGATTATTATATGAGGTTGATGATCTTGCAGGAATTAATGGTGTAGAACGCCCTGGTATTGTTCATCGTATTGATAAGGATACTACAGGATTATTAATGGTTGCGAAAAATGATGAAGCATCATTAGCTTTAACAGAGCAGCTATCTAAGCATGAATGTAAAAGAACGTATGTAGCTTTAGTTTATGGTGAAATTAAAGAAAATAGAGGCGTTATTAACGCCCCTATCGCAAGAAGTCCAATTGATAGACAGAAACAGGCAGTTGTTAAAAATGGTCGAGAAGCTATAACTCATTTTACGGTTTTAAAAAGATACAAAGGCTTCACATTAATTGAATGTAGATTAGAGACAGGAAGAACTCATCAAATAAGAGTTCATATGGAATACATTGGTCACCCACTTGTTGGCGATAAAAAATATGGAAGAAGAAAGATAATAGGTGATCAAGGTCAGTTTTTACATGCGAAAACATTAGGCTTTATTCAACCTAAAACTAAAAAATATTTAGAATTTGATTCAGAATTACCTAAATATTTTACAGATTTTTTAGAAACATTAGAAGAAATAAAAAAAGCTGATTAAATCAGCTTTTTTTATGCTTTAAATTTTTTCTTTTCCCATCTTGTAATTCGATATGCCGCATGTCTTCCTGTAAATAAAGAAATAGGTAATCCTCCAGGAGGCATGATCCATTGACCTGCAATAACAAAATTATCTAATCCTTTAATTAAGCCAGTATCCATAAGCTTTTCATGACTTGATGTAGTTACAAATGATTGATATGATCCTCTATATGAATTACAATATCTTTCATATGTAATAGGAGTAGTAAGATCTATAAATTTAATTTCATCATCATTTAATTTAAAATAATTTTTTAAATGATTTAAAATTATATTTCCAATTCTATCTTTTTCTTTTAAATAATCTTCTCTAGATAATGATTTATATTTATCAAATAAATCATCACCAACTCTAATTAAAACTGTCATTGTTGTAAATCCATCATTTAATGTTTCATCAAATGCATAATTTCTTGGATTTAAAACACTAATAGTAGTATTACCGATATTAAATGGCTCAATATCAAATTCAATCATTTTAGGTTGATCTTTCATATCCTTTGTAATCTTATATGATGCAAGAATACATAATGATAATGGATTTTCAGATCTATTATCAAATCTTTTATTATAAAATTCTACATTATATTTATTATCTAATAAATTATATAAAGTATAATGTGCATCAATAGAAGAAATGACATAATCAGCTTTAACTACATTATCATTTTCTAAAATAACACCACAAGCCTTACCATTTTCTACAATGATTTTTTTAACAGAGGTATTGCATACTAAATTGCCACCAATTGATTTAAATTTATCTGCGATTCTTAAAGATAATTTTAAAGATCCACCTTCAGCAACACCTGCATCATTTAGTGATAATGCCTGCATTATATATAATAAAGAATGAACATTATAATTTTCATATAAAGCTTTTTTAAATGTTTTTTCTAATAATTTAGATTTACATTTTTCAGCAAATTCTTTAATAGTAATATGAGTATATTTTAAATAAGATCTAAGCATAGGAATCATTTTTATTCCTATTTTCATATAATCAAATATATTCATCATATCCATAGGCTTTTCAACAGGTATAACTACATGCTGATAAGCCTTAATTCCTTTGATGAATTTTTTAATTATTTTACCATCATCAGGTCCTATTCTTAATAATTCAGCCTTAAGCTTATTTAAATCTGAATAAAATGTTACAATCTCACCATCTATATCAAATTTATTAAAATATTCAGTTGGATATATTTTGATATTTTCATCAAATGCCCCAATATGCTTCCAAATTGGATATAGCTGTAATTTTGGATTTGTGCCAACTACCCAGTGTAGGCATCCATCAATGAATGCACCATCTCTTTTCCATCCTGTACACTGTCCCCCAGGTAACGGATTTTTTTCGTATATTGTTACATCAAAACCATTTTCTTTTGCATATATTCCCGCAGTCATTCCAGAAATACCTGCGCCAATGATTATTACTTTTTTATTTTCCATTATTTTTCCTCTTAAAAATACTTATATAGTATACCATAAAAATAAATATATGCATTATATTTTTATTAGATTGATACATTCTTATCAATTTGGTATAATCTATTAGGTATTAAATGAGGGGAAGTATGAAAAAAATACTAATTATTGGTGGTGGCCTATCAGGATTAGCAACGGGTGTGTATGCTTGTAAGGCTGGTTATGATGTAACAATAATTGAAAAGAATGATGATGTAGGTGGTCTTTGTACAACTTGGACTATTGATGGCTGTCAAATAGATGGCTGTATACATTGGCTTACAGGCTCTTCAACAGGTAAAATGGAACCTATTTATAGAGAACTTGGCATATATGATAATATGTCTATTTTTAAACCACCATTTTTTTATAAATTTTATTATAAAGATATTACAATTGAATTATCAAGAGATATAGATGAGCTTGAAAATCAGCTTCTTGCCTATGCGTTAGATCAAAATGATGAAAATGGTATTAAAGCATTTATAAAGCTTGTTAAAAAATTTAGAAAATGCCCACTTCATTCTGGTAAGCCTATTAATACAATGAAGACAATTGAAATACTTGGTTATATTAAATCAATATCTGGTATAGCCTTAGTATGGAATAAGGCTATAAAGATGTCTTTATTAGATTTATCTAATAAATTTCATAGTGATGTATTAAAACATTTCTTTTTATCATTTATGCCTCAATATTATTCAGCTATTTATTTTATAGGTATTGTATCTCAATTTACATCAAATAATGCAGATACAATTTATAATTCAAGTAAAGATTTTGCTTATTTAATAAAAAATAATTTCTTAAATTTAGG
>JAILBI010000281.1 GCA_024681175.1 Acholeplasmatales bacterium | reverse complement strand
ATACAATAAACAAGAATACCGTAAACAATTAGGTATAGTACTTCAAACTCCTGCAATTTTCTCAGGTACAATTAAATCTAATGTAACAATGGAAAGAGAAGTATCTGATGATGAAGTAATTAATGCATTAAATCAAGTTGGCGCAGGATATTTAGTTACTAAATATAAAGATGGTATTCATACTAAAGTTGCCTTTAGAGGTGAAAACCTATCTTTAGGTGAGAAGCAATTAATATCTTTTGCAAGAATCATATTAAGAAACCCTAAGGTTTTAGTACTTGATGAGGCAACAGCTAATATCGATACTGAAACAGAAGAAAGAATTAAACATTCTATCGATGTAATTGCCAAAAATAGAACTACATTTATAATTGCCCACAGACTTTCAACAATTAAAAATGCTGACAAGATTATAGTACTTGATAAAGGTAGACTTGTAGGTGTAGGTTTACATGATGATTTATATGATACATGTGATATTTATAAAGACATGTATGATAGTCAATTTAAAAGAAAAATAGCATAAGAAAGTTAGACTAAAAATTGGTCTAGCTTTTTTATTATGTCACATATTGACATAAATTTAATTAGTAATATAATAAATAATGAATGCGCTTTCTTTTTTAAAAATTAATAACAAACACTATTATACTAAAAAAACAATAAATAAATTTTAGAAAGTAAGTGTGTTCAGGGTAGAAAAGGAGAAAAAGATATATGAAGAAATTAATTAGAAGGAGTGCGATATTTAGTTTTATTGCACTTATTTTTTCTGTCGCTTTAGTTTGCTCTAAAACATATGCTAGCGAAAGTGTAAAGCAATATGAAATGACAGATACAGATTTATATGATAAGACAAATACATATAAATTTTCATATGACACTGAGAATATAGAAATAACTCAGGATATTTATGGATCATCTGAAAGTATTTCAGATTTTTTTGATAATCTAGGTAAATCAATTACAATGGAAGATTGTGAACCCAGATATGATTTATCAAATAAGAATAGCAAAACTATTAATGCAATTCCACAACTAACTGTTTTTACACATGGTTGGGAAGGTCATGCATCATCTTGGGATAATAAATTTGATGGGCATGCTTATGATAGCGATTCAGCAGTCCAAAAATTATATGATAAATTTAGTTTTTCTGATGTATTTGTAGCTAAATTTATAAATTCTAAAAATTTTAAATTCATTAATGTAACGAATAATTATAAAAATAATACAACTGTAAATTTAGATTATGCAGTAAAAAATTCAGCAGTTAGTAACAATTTTGATGCTATAAAAAATGATAAGCACACTATAATTATATTTGAATCTGATAGATCAGGATTAGGACATGATTATATTTATAATCAATTCAATTACATGTTAAGTGCTGCTGTATTACAAGTAAAGAATTTAAATGGTGGTTTATTACCAAAAATTAATCTTGTTGGTCACTCTAGAGGTGGTATTACAAATATGCAATATGCTTTAGATCACCCTGATTTAGTAAGCACTATGTATAGTTATGATACACCATATATGGGAACTTCAGTTGGAAGTCTTGCAACTAATTCATATGAATTAAGAAATTTATTTAATTTTTTAGATAGTGAAGAAAGATATTTATCATCTTATACAGGCTTTACTTTCTTTGTTGGAGCTAGAGATTTAACTAACACAACTATTATTAATAAACTTGTTAATAGATGGAATAATGGCTATGATAAATTCTATAGAAATATTGGAGTTTATGCATTTAGTTCAACTACTTCGCTAAAATTCTTTGATGTAGAATTCTTAACTAATTTTGTTGCTAATTTCATTGATAATTTACCTATAATAAACACTTTAAGAGGTTTCTTATCAGATCTTTTTGATGAAAATATGACTAATGATATTATTGAATTAACTAATAGAAGTATTGCTGATATTATTGTTAGAGGAGCAGGCAGAATAGCTTATGATTGTTTAAAAATTATATCTAGTTTCATTAATTTTTCTATAGAAGTTAATAATGTATTCAATAACATTAAAAATTTTGTTGAATCATATTTTAACAATTTAGGCGAGTTATATAGCAATATGTTTAGAAGTTGGGATGATTTCTGGAAAGCAAATCCATTCTATGCTTTATATAAAACTATAGGTGATTTTAATAATTATAAGAGCGAAATGGATTCACTTATTATGAATATTTTTGAACTTGTTTCAGAAGAAATGAGATTTAAAAGAACAAGTCAAGGTGATATTATTATTAAATGGGATTCAGATGTTATAGTTGATCTTGATTCACAAAAAGGAATTGGCGAAAGAAAATCATATCGTGGCTTTAAAACAAATTATACTCGTGACTATCTATATACATATGACACATTTAGTGTTTCACATATAAAAGTATTACATGATACATCTTTACATAATGTTATTTTAGATAATATTATGATAGGTGACTCAAAAAATATTCATACTATTGATTTAAGTAATTGCCAAAATTATTCA
>JAILBI010000278.1 GCA_024681175.1 Acholeplasmatales bacterium | reverse complement strand
GTTTATTGTTCGGATTTAGTTACATATATTGGAGAATGGGCATTTGCTCATTGTAATAATTTAAAAGAAGTATCAGTTTATAAAGATTGCTTTATTGATAATAATGCCTTCATTAATACTAATGCTAATATCGTTAAAAGAGATTCAAGAAGTAATTATGTAATTGAATCAAATAATATTTATACATTACGTTCAATGCAAGAATCTTATAAAGGTAAAATTGATTCAATTTTAATTGATCCTCCATATAATAGTCATATTGATTACATTGGGTATAAAGATGGAAATTATGATGAGGGTTATTATAATTTCATGTATGAAAGATTAGAACTTGCATATGACTTATTATCATCAAATGGATATTTAGTAATTAATATTGATGAAGGTGAAGTTAAAGGGTTAACAATTCTAGCAAAAGATATATTTGGTAAATCTAATGTATTAGTATCTAAATGGAAGAAGCTTCATCCAAAATTTGATATGAATAGAGATGTAAATCCAAATAAGAAAAAAGTATTATATGAATATATTATTCTTTGTAGGAAGACTAAAGATTCTGTACCAAATAACATCTATCAACCGTATTTTGTTGGTAATATATTAAAAGAAAAAGAAACACCATGGCCTAAGATATGGGATTGTTTTGGAACTACATCATCAGCTAAAGATGAGATTGCAGAATTATTTGGTGATAGAAAAGCCTTCTCAACACCTAAGCCTGTTAAGCTAATGAAAGAATTCGTTAGAGCAACTACCAATAAGAATTCTATAGTCATTGATTTCTTTGCTGGTTCAGGAACTGTTGGTCATGCAGTTGTTGAGCTTAATAAAGAAGATGGTGGAAATAGAAAAGTAATATTAATATCAAATAATGAATCTAATATATGTGAAGAAATAACATATAAAAGAATGACTAAAGTTACTAATGATATTACATTCATAAGATAATAATAGACTCCCAAGAGTAGAAATGAGATACCTTTTTGTTTTTTAATAATACTCAAAAATATGAAATATCTTATTATAAATTTAATGTAGAAAAAGACCTTGTAAATAAAGACAAAATATACATAAATGTTCGATAATATAGACTTAGAAAAAATTATTTTTTTAAGTCTACAATTTTTTAAAAAAATATGTTGAAATTATGAGTAATTTTTGGTATTCTTTTTTTGTTTAATTTAATAGATTAGAAGTTTGACGAAAGATCCCGTATGGTAATATAAGCAACATTATAATCACAAAAATTTTTATTATTTAGGAGATTAATATTAATGAAACAACTTGTAGAAGAAAAAGATGGCAAGCTATATTATAATGGCTATTGCTTGGTGGATCTTGCTAAAAGATTTGGCACTCCACTTACTATTACTTTCTTGGATATTATTAAAGAAAGAATATTATCACTTAAGGACGCTTTTGAAAAAGCGAGAAAGGCTACAGATTATAAAGCTGATTTTATCTATTTAAATGCTAATAAAGCTAATTATGGTAAAGATGAAATAGAATCAGCATTTATATTTGCTGATGGATTAGAAACTTCATCTTTTTACGATTTAGTTTTATCTATAAAGATGTATGAAAAGTATCCACTTTTTAAAGAAAAACTAATCGTATGTAACGGTTTGAAACAAGATAATTATTTAGATGCAGTTATAGCTGCTCATAAAAATGGTTATAAAATCGTTACTGTTATCGATGATATATATGAATATGAATATTTAAAGAAGACTAATTTAAATTTAAATATTGGTCTTAGAATTCATTTATCATCATTATATGAACCAGAAGTACCAGATGATAGATTTGGTTTAATGGAAGATGAAATAGATTATATTTTAAATGATGTTAAGAATACTAATTTAGTTTTAAATACTATTCATTATCATCAAAGAGGATTTGATTTTGAAGAAGATAAATTCTTTAAGAATTTTGATTTAGCTTTTAAATATTATATTAAAGCTAAAAAATTATATGATTCAGTAATCTATTTTGATTTTGGTGGTGGTACACCACTACCAATTGAAGGTGAATTTGATTATGAATCATATGCTAAATCAATATTAAATCATATTAAAGATTTATGTAATAAAAACAATGTAGATGTTCCTAATTTAATATCTGAAAATGGTAAATATTCACAAAAAGATTCAACTGTAAATATTTACAAGGTAGTTGGAACTAAAAATACAGGACAATATCCTTGGCATATTGTAGATTCATCACTTTTAATAGCATTGCCTGAAATGTATGCATTAGGTGAGCCTATGTTAATTAAGCCAATTAACAATTTAGATAAAAAAATGACTAAGGCAAGACTTGCAGGTATTACATGTGACTGTGATGACGTTTATTTTGATAAGAGTAAGGGTTATTTTGAAATGCCAGATGTAGAAGACCC
>JAILBI010000266.1 GCA_024681175.1 Acholeplasmatales bacterium | reverse complement strand
GTTTGTGAAATTAAAAATGAATTAAATTCTAATTTTAAAATATTTAATTTAGGATTTATGTCACGTTATCAAACATTATATAATTTTGCTTTAATGCAATATGATAAGATTGATTTAATTTTAAAACAAAAATCAAGCTCTATTTTTGATGCTGAAATAAATAAAACATATAAATTTATTAAAAATAGAGTTGATTCACTTACTTTTAAAATTAAAACAATTAATAGATTAGAAGATCTAGATAAGGCAAATGATGAAGTAAATGATTTATATAATAATTCAACAGAATCATATAATGAATATGTTGATTATGTAAATGTAATGTATGAACAAGTACCAGAACTATTTGAAAAATTAACTACAATTGTGACAAGCCAGGAAGAAGGCTCAATTGATTATTTATATACACTAATTGACGAACAAATTAATAAAATTGAAATTAAATTTGAAAAACAAAAAAGTCTTATTCAAATTAAAGATTTATCTAATAAAATTAAAAATTTCATCGAATTTATTATGGGCTTAAAGGATGAAATTGGTGATAAGAATAATATTACTAAAAAGAAAATTGGTAATTTTGAATGTAAGGCAGACGCTGATTTTTTATATAAAAGATTACAAAAACAGAAAAAAGAATATTTTAAGCATGTAAAGGTATTTGACTATATTACACTTAGCCAAGGTATTAAGGATGCTACATTTAAAATTTATACAAGATTAGATTTCCAAAATATTTTAGTAGATATAAGAGAAATAGAAAAATTCTTAATATTTGTTTCAGAAAGTATGCTTCCTGAAAATAAGAAAATAATTGATAGTGATATTTTAAATGAAGGAAGAGAAATTAATATTAAAGGTAAGAATATTAAAGTATCATTAATGAATGAGGATTTCTCTGAAATCTCATTTGATGATGATCTAAATTCTCATACATTTAATATTCATGATTATTCAGCTTATCATAAGCTTGTAGATTATGCAGTAGATGTAAGAAAACAACCTGTATTCCAGGATTATGGTGATATTGAAGAATATCCTTATTTTAAGCCTTTTAAATATCAGGTAGACTCTGTTAGAACAATGCTTGGTAAATTTGAAGGTAGAGGTGTCTTTGGTGACCAGGTAGGTCTTGGTAAAACACTTGAAGCATTAATGACTGCCGATGTAATGTTTAGATGTGCAACAATTAAAAATTGTGTAATTGTTACAACTAAATCTACAATCCATCAATGGCGAAATGAATGTAATATTAAATTCCGTCATGAAGATGGCTCAGCCATGTTTGAGGTATACCCTAAGCATGATTCATATTCATTTCCTGAATTAATATCTGAATTAAAGAAGGATAAGGCAGCTAAAAATCAAAATGCATTAAAGGTATATTTAGTATCTACTGAACAAATTAAATCAAAAGAAACACTTGATTATATTAAAGAATCAAGTCAATATTTTGAATTAAAAAATCAAGTATATAATCCAAATCCTGATGTTCCAAATGATATAGATGTAACTGATATGGATATTAATAAAATAATGTCTTTAAAATATTTAGATATTATTAAAAATAGATTACCAAAGGAATTATCAAGAAAGATTAAAGAATCTTTAGCTTCTAACGAGGATTATCAAAAATTAACTGCCTTCAATGTATATGGCTTTTATACATATGAATTTGATCCTCAAAAGAAGAAATTTTATCCAACAAATGATAGATTATCTAAAATGAAAAATGAAGATAAATATATTTTAGATAATGAAAATGAATTATTAAAAAAATATACTAAATGCTTAATTAAAATAGAAGAAAGAAAAGCTCTTTTACAAAATAAAGTAGAAGAGATGAGTAAAAATGATAAGCTTGCAGAAGAAAGATTAATTGATTTATTAATCTTTGATGAGGTACAAGATTTATTAATTGATTTTAATAAAAAAGGTAATAAAGAAGAAATATTACAAGAATTTATTGCCAATATTCAAAAGAAATATTGTATATTAATTTCTGCAACACCTATTAGAAATGACCTATCAGATATATTTAATTTATTATATATGGTAGATAAAAATAGATTAGGTGAAAATAAAGAAATTGCTGAAGCTAAATTTTATAATGCTTATTGTGGTGGGGCAAGAAGTCTTTCTGAGATGGCTGAATCAAATGAAGCATCTAAAAAATTCTCTAAGCTTAATGGTCTTATTAATTCAATGTTTACAAGAAAAAGATTATATGATGATGATGTAATTGAATCAATAAGAAGACATTCAGCTACAGAAGAGGAAATAGAGCAAGCTAAGGCAAATGGTAGAGATGATTATGGTGGTGGGGCTTTTATTAAGCTTGTATCAGCTATAAGAAAAGCTAAAGAATTATATAAAATGGAAGAGGAAGAAAAGGATTTATTTATAGAAAAATATGTAAATCCATTA
>JAILBI010000236.1 GCA_024681175.1 Acholeplasmatales bacterium | reverse complement strand
CTGATAAAGCATTATATAGAGGTAAATTAAAAGGAAGAAATTGCTTTATTGTTTATTTAAAGGAAAAGCATGAATTTATTGATTTAAATAACATAGAAAAGCATGTATTATATCAAGCAATGTTTGATTTATCAGATATTGTTTCACTTGAAAATGGTATAAATAATAAAATAAAAAGAATTATAGAATATTTAAAAGACTTCTTAAGAATTGGTAATGCTTATTTTATTGATAATGAATATAAATATTTTAATGATCATAATAAATTCTTTAGATATGATTTTAATTCATTATTAGGTAAAAATAATATTTATCAATGTCATAACCGTGGTGATCTTGATGAAGTAAATCCTGAATTTGCACAAGAATTATTAGAAAAGGATATTTTATCATTTGTTGTAATTAGAGTTACACTTAGAAATAATAATTACGGCTATTTAATTTTAGCTGATAGAAGAACCCAACATATTTGGCAGGATGAAGAAATATCTCTTGGTGTATTTTCATCTAAATTAATAGCAACTGAAATAGAAATTAATAAAAAATAAATTAAAAGCCTTCTTAATATGATATAATTATTAAGGAGGCTTTTATGACTTTTGAAAAATTGATATTTGTTATAAGCATTATTTATTTAATATTTATTTCTCTTATAACATTTTTTATATTTGGTATAGATAAATCTAAAGCAAAAAATAATAAAGAAAGAATTAAAGAAAAAACATTATTATTTTATACTGCCTTTGGTGGAGCACTAGGAGCCTTTATAGGTAGAATATTATTTAGACACAAAACAGATAAAATATATTTTTCAATGACTATTTATTTTTCATTATTATTAGAAATTGTAATGGTTGTTGTACTTGGATATTTAGCATTTGGTAGGTAGAATATGTCAAAAGAAAAATCTCATTCATTTAAATCTAATTTTATATTAACTTTATTAGCTTTATATTCCGCCTTAGGTCTACCTTTAGCATTTGTAGGTATTTCATTACTTGCAAATTATATGATCTATGGCATTATAATGTGTGCTTTAGGCACATTTATTTTATTAACTTCATTAATTTTATTTAATAAATTTACGAGGTGATATTTATGAGTAAAGGTTTGAAAATATTTTTAAAAATATGTTTAGGCATATTTTGTATATTTTTCATATTTGCTCTTGTTGTAGGTATTATTTTAATCATGGCTTATGATTCATCTAAGCCAACATTTACACCTGATGAAGCGTTTGTTCTTGAAGATCATATTGGTACTCAATTTGAAAGCTCATTAGAAAATGTAGCACTAAATGAATATAGTGATGATGAAAATAAAATTGTTCTTTCGTTTACTGAAGATGATTTAAATAATACAATGATAAGACAATTAAGAAAAATAGAAGGATTTGAAAATTATTTAGTTAAAGATGATAATGGTAATTATATTAGAGATTATCTTTTTAGAGCAAAAGAATCTTTTTATAATGTAAAGGTTGAAAGACCACAATTTTATATTAATGATAATACATTAAAATTTAAATTATTTGGTCATGAAAAATTATTTAATTATAAGACTGTATTATCAGTTAAAGTAACTCCAAGAATTGAAGATGATGCTTTATATGTATATTTAAGTAAGGTTAAGCTTGGTTCATTAGATATTAAAAAGAGTCATATTAAAAAAATATTAAGAAAGACTGATTTAAAAAATAATGAATTTTTAGATATAGATAGATTAGCATTAAGATTTGATATTAAAGAATTAATTAAAGAAAATTTAACAGATTCATCTGTTGTATTAGATTTTATTAATAATTTACCTACATCAATTGATTTTAAAGATAATAAATTATTAATAAATATTGATACTAAGCCATTATTTGCAAAAGATGATAGATATACTAAGCTTGCTAATCATGATGATTATGAGCTTGCGATAATCGATATAGTATCTAATTTATATGCATCTGAAGATGGTGTATATGATTATGAAATAGATGAAGAAACATTTAATAAAATAATTTATTCAAATATTCATGATAAGGTAGAAGAGTTAACTGATGAATTTGATATTGGTTCAAGTCATTTTACATTATCATTAAATGATTTTAGATATTCAATTAAAAATAAATATTTAGATTTATCTGTATATTTAAATGAAGCATGTATACCTTCAATAATGTATTTAGATATAAAAGATGAAGAAGGTGTTATTATTGATGAAAATAATAATACAAGAACTGATTATATTGAAAAATTAAATGTTATTTGTAAAGGCGTAACATGTAATGATATTGAAATTGAGGATTATGAAAAAATATTAGATAATTTAGAAATTAATGTTAATGATATATTAACATATGATGATATTTGTTTATCTCCATATATTGGTATTAAGGATATAAAAATTGATACAAATAATACTGATGATATATCTGATGATAAAATCATTTTAAAAATTAAAATGAAGATTTCTAAAGAAGAAATAGAAGATATTGTAAATAATCATCCAGAAGATTTACCATTCCCTGATGTAGTAATCCCAGGTATTAATGATTAAAGGAGAGTATATGAAAGTAGTAGATGAAAAATATGTTTTAAAAACAGGAATTGAAATTCCTAAAATTGCCTTTGGTACATGGCAAATTAAGCCAGAAGATTCATATGAGGCTGTAAAAAATGCCTTAAAGGCTGGATATCACCATATTGATACTGCCTTAGCATATCAAAATGAAGAAGGCTGTGGTAAGGCAATAAAAGAATTTGGTCGTGATAAGGTATTTGTTACAACTAAGCTTCCTGCCGAAATTAAAGGCTATAATGAAACAATTGAAGCATTTAATAAATCTTTAAAAAATTTAGGTATGGATTATGTTGATTTATATTTAATTCATGCACCTGCACCATGGTCAAATATTTATCAAGATTGTGAAAAAGAAAATATTGAATCATGGAAGGCTATGATTGACCTTAAAAATAAAGGCTTAATTAAAGCAATTGGTGTATCTAATTTCCATGAAAAGGATATTAAGCCTTTAATTTTAGCAACAGGTGTTATTCCTGATGTAAATCAAATTAGATATTTTATTGGTAATAAGCAAGATAAAATAACTAATTATTGTCAAGATAATAATATCTTAATTATGGCTTATTCACCTTTAGCAACAGGTGAGCTTACAAATCATGAAAAAATTAAAGATTTAGCTAAAAAATATAATAAATCAATATCACAAATTTGTATTAGATTCTGTATCCAAAATGGCACATTACCTATTATTAAATCTTTAAATCCATTACATATGAAGGATAATATTGATATTGATTTTGTAATTGATGATAATGATATGGCTTATTTAAATAGCTTATATCATATCGCATCAACAAGAGAAAATAGATCATAGGAGATAAAATGTTTTCAAAATATTTAGAAAAAAGTAAAGCTAAATTGGAAGAGTTAGTTTCACTATTATCTAATGATTATGAATAT
>JAILBI010000142.1 GCA_024681175.1 Acholeplasmatales bacterium | reverse complement strand
AATTCATCAATTGATTTTGCAGCTAATTTACCTGCACCCATTGCTGAAATAACTGTTGCAGCACCTGTTACAGCGTCTCCACCAGCATATACGCCAGGTCTTGATGTTAAACCATCTTCATTTACGATGATTCCACCATGTGAATTAACTTCTAGACCCTTAGTAGTTGATTTAATTAATGGGTTTGGAGATGTACCAATTGACATGATAACTGTATCAACATCTAATACGAACTCAGAACCTTTAATTTCAACTGGCTTTCTTCTTCCAGATGCATCTGGTTCACCAAGTTCCATCTTAATACATTTAATACCAGTAACGAAACCATTCTTTGGATCTCTTGGATCATCAGGATTATTATATCCTAAGATTTCTACTGGGTTATTTAATAACTTAAAGTCAATGCCTTCTTCTTGTGCATGTTCTACTTCTTCACGTCTTGCAGGAAGTTCTTCCATAGAACGTCTATATACGATATAAACCTTTTCTGCACCTAATCTTAAAGCAGTTCTTGCAGCATCCATAGCAACATTACCGCCACCTACAACTGCAACCTTTCCACCCTTCATAATAGGAGTAACAGGATCAGCCTTATAAGCTTTCATTAAATTAGATCTTGTTAAGAATTCATTTGCTGAATATACACCCTTATAAGATTCACCAGGAATATTCATGAAACGAGGTAAGCCTGCACCTGAACCTACAAATACAGCTTCAAAGCCCATTTCAAATAATTCATCAATAGTTAAAGTCTTACCAATTACAACGTTAGTTTCAACATCAACGCCTAAAGCCTTTAATGTTTCAACTTCCTTTGCAACGATAGTCTTTGGTAATCTAAATTCAGGAATACCATAAACTAAAACGCCGCCTGCTGTATGTAATGCTTCATAAACAGTAACCTTATAGCCTTTTTTAGCTAAGTCACCTGCACAAGTAAGTCCTGAAGGACCAGAACCTACAATTGCAACCTTATGTCCATTTGGAGCAGGTACTTGAGGCTTTTCTTTATTATTTGCATTATGATAATCTGCAACGAATCTTTCAAGTCTACCAATACCAACTGGTTCAAATTTAATACCTAAAGTACATTTAGATTCACATTGTGATTCTTGTGGACATACTCTTCCGCATACTGCAGGTAAAGATGATGTCATATTAATAATTTGATATGCTTCTTCAAATTTTTCTTCTTTTACCTTTTGGATAAAATCAGGAATATGAATATTTACAGGGCATCCTTGAACACAAGGACGATTTTTACAATTAAGACATCTTTGAGCTTCTTCAACTGCAATTTTTGCAGTATAGCCTAAAGCAACTTCATCAAAATTATGAGCTCTAACACTTGGTTCTTGGTTAGGCATTGGATGTTTATTAGGAACGATAGCCATTATTTAGCCTCCTTCTTGAATAAGTTACATGCTTTTTCATGTGCTTTTCTTTCAAAATCAAAATACATTCTATTTCTTGACATAGCTTCATCGAAATCAACTTCATAGCCATTGAAATCAGGACCATCAACACATGCGAATTTAGTAACCTTCTTACCATCTTGATTTAATGATAATCTGCAACCACCGCACATACCAGTTCCATCAATCATGATTGGGTTCATTGAAACTGTAACAGGAATATTATATGGTTTAGCTGTTAAAGTAACAAACTTCATCATAATAAGTGGTCCAATTGTAATGATTTCATCAAATTTTTCACCAGCATCTAACATTTCCTTTAAAGGAACTGTAACATTACCATGTCTTCCATATGAACCATCATCTGTCATAACAAATAATTTATCAGAGCATGCTTTAAATTCATCTTCAAGAATTAAAATATCTTTATTTCTAAAACCAATAATTGAAGTTACATCAGCTCCTAAGCGATGGAATTCTTGAGCAACTGGCATTGCAATTGCACAACCTACACCACCACCAACGATACATACTTTCTTCTTTCCTTCAGTATGAGTTGGAACTCCTAAAGGTCCTACGAAATCTTGAATATATTCGCCTTGTTCCTTATGATTTAATAATTCAGTTGTTCCACCAACAATTTGGAAAATAATTTTTACTGCGCCACGCTTTGGATCAGTTCCAGCAACAGTAAGTGGAATTCTTTCTCCTTCTTCGTTTACTCTTAGGATAATGAATTGACCAGGCTTAGCTTTATTAGCTACAAGTGGTGCTTCAATTTCCATTTGAGTAACTGTAGGATTTAATGCTTTTTTAGTTAAAATCTTGTACATTGACTTTTCCCTCTCATTTTCTTGGTAGTCTATCTACCATGATTTATTATACGCAAGTATAACCGCCGTCAACAGCAATTGCTTGACCTGTTACGTAACTAGATTCTTCAGCACCTAAGAAGATTGCTGCAGAATTTAATTCTCCCTCATTTCCATATCTTTGCATTGGAACAGTTTGTTTAGCAAAATTTTGGAAATATTCAGTATTTAATGTATCAGTAGTTAATTCAGTATAGAAATAACCTGGACAAATTGCGTTAACTGTAATCTTATCTTTTGCAAGCTCAGCAGCTGCACCCTTAGTGAAGTTAACAACTGCACCCTTAGTTGAATGATATGCAATTGTAGGAATTGCAGTATTACCAACTAAACCATAAATTGAAGCAATGTTAATTACACGGCCATAAGTTTGCTTACCAGCTGCCATTGCTCTTTTCATTAAATTAGCAAAAGCTTGTGTAACTGAAAATACACTTGTTAAATCAAGATTTAATGTAAAATCCCAATCTTCCTTTTTAAAATCTAGTAATGGAGTACCAGTTCCCTTTTCTCCACCAGCATCATTTATAATTACTTCACAATGACCAAATTCTTTTTCAACTTGGCTAACTGCGTTGTTAATAGATTCAGCGCTTGTAACATCACATGCTACAGCTAATACCTTAACACCATATTTAGCTTCCCATTCTTTTTTAGAAGCTTCTAATCTTTCAACACGTCTAGCTAATAAAACTAAATTAGCTCCAACTTTTGCAAAGCCTTCTGCCATTTGTTTCCCTAAACCAGAAGATGCACCTGTAATTGCGACAACTCTTCCCTTATAATCAAACATATTCATAATAGCCTCCTTTGTTTGGAATTATAAGATATTAAATATTTTATAAAAATATTCAATCCCCGTAATTATATATCAAACAAATATAAAAAACAAGATTTTAGCATTGTGAAAACGGTATATTGAATTATTTATTTTAAAAATAAATAAGATAGTCAAATTATGCACTTTGACTATCTTCATTTAATTTCATTTTATTCTTTTTATAAATTGTTAATATTTTACCTATAATTATTGAAATAATTAAAGTAAATAGGTTTGCAAATACTATTGATGAGCCAATAGGCATTTTATCAATTATACATGCAAATATAAATCCTATAAAAAATGATATTATACTAAATATTGCCGCAAATATAGTTACCTGCTTAAATTTTTTAAAAAAGCATTCAATGATTGGTGATGGCCTATCACATGTAGGATTTGGTGCAGTAGCAATTGCACTTGCAATAGGCTGGGCTCCACTTTATTTTGCAATACCTATTGTAATATTAGCATCATTTGTTATTTTATATT
>JAILBI010000141.1 GCA_024681175.1 Acholeplasmatales bacterium | reverse complement strand
ATCTAAATATATTTTTTTATTACATTTAATACATATTAATATATGCTTATGATGTATCTTTTTAATTGTATATACAGCCTTATGATCAACTCTAATATCTTTTATAATCATTCCTTTTTCTTCAAATGTTTGAAGTGTTCTATATATAGTTGATAAATTAATAGATTTATCATCTAATAAATAAAACATATCAAACGCAGATAAAGGATCATTCGATGATTCTAAAAGCTTTAATATTTTATCTCTTGCCTTAGTATATTTTAAATCAAAATCTTTTAATTCCATATTTTTTCCTCTTGACTTAAGTATTATATCATGATAAGATTTAAAACGCAAATGCAAATCATTTGCATTTAGCGATGGAATAGTATTTGGAGGAGATTATGAAAAAGTTATTATTTAGTTTATTTATTTTATTATTATTTCCATTTGTATTAACTTCTTGTAGCAAGGAAGAAGAATATGATATTGTTTCAACAAATTTTGCTGCATATGATATTGCAAAAAATGTTGCAGGTGATAAATTATCATCTGGTATGTTATTAAAGCCTGGTGTTGAATTACATGATTATTCACCATCTATGGCAGATATTGAAATGGTTTTAAATTCTAAAATATTCATCTATATCGGTGGTGAATCTGATTCTGAATGGGTAGAAAAAAATATTATGAATGAAATTGATAAGAAAAAGACTATTGTTATCAATATGATGGATATTATTAATGAATATAATAAATTAATTGAGGAAGAAAATCCTGAATCTGCTGAAAGTGAAGAGGAAGGTGAAGAGGAGGAAGAATATGATGAACATATTTGGACTTCTATTTCAAATGAAAAAATATTAGTTGAAGAAATAACTAATAAAATTATTTCTATTGATGAGGATAATAAATCTTATTATGAAAATAATAGAGATTCATTTATTAATCAATTAGATGAAATTGATTTAAAAATAAAAGAATTAATTCCATATAAAAAATTATTAATTTTTGCAGATAGATTCCCTTTAGTATATTTTGTTAAAGAATATGGTTTTGAATATGATGCTGCATTTAAGGGATGTGATGCATCAAAGGATGCTTCAATCACTACAATTGAAAAATTAACAAATAAGGTGAAAAATAACAATATTAGTGTTATATTTAATATAGAATTATCTGAAAGTAGTGTTGCAAAAACAATTTTAAATAATTGTAAAGAAGAAGGTATCAATGTTGAATTAAAAACATTCTATACTATGCATAATGTTTCTAAGGATGATTTTAAAAAAGGTTTAACATATATTGATTATATGAATAAAAATATAGAAAGTTTGAAAGCCGCATTTAATTATGTTGATTGATGTTAAGAATTTAACCTTAGGTTATGAAAAGGAAAATGTAATAGAAAATGTTTCATTCACTGTTAATAAGGGTGATTTTATCATCATTGTTGGTGCCAATGGTGCTGGTAAATCTACCCTAATTAAGGGTATATTAGGTTTAATACCTATTTATAGTGGTGATATTATATTTGATGATTCATTAAAAAGAAATGAAATAGGCTATATGCCACAGGAAACTAAGGTTGATTCTTCATTTCCTGCATCTGTATCTGAAATTGTATTAAGTGGTACACTTGCAAGAAATAAATTCAAATTATTCTATAATAAAAAAGATAAAGAAGATGCAACAAATGCATTAAAAATATTAAATATATATGATATAAAAAATAAATCATTTCAGGATTTATCTGGTGGCCAAAGACAAAAGGTATTACTTGCAAGAAGCTTATGTGCAACTAATAAATTATTAATATTAGATGAGCCAAGTAATAATTTAGATAGTAAATCAAGAGAAGAATTTTATTTATTATTAATGAAATTAAATAAGGAACTTGGCATTACTATCATGATGATAAGTCATGATACTGATATTGATAAGATGGTTGGAAATAAATTATTAATAATTAAAGATAAGGGATCTGAATTTATTAATATAGAGGAGGATATGTAGATGATATTAATTAACATATTTACTCTATTTTCAAGAACCTATATTAAATATGCCATAATTGTTGGTGTAATTATGGCATTATGCTTAGCACTTCTTGGTGTATCATTAGTTTTAAAAAAGCATTCAATGATTGGTGATGGCCTATCACATGTAGGATTTGGTGCAGTAGCAATTGCACTTGCAATAGGCTGGGCTCCACTTTATTTTGCAATACCTATTGTAATATTAGCATCATTTGTTATTTTATATT
>JAILBI010000086.1 GCA_024681175.1 Acholeplasmatales bacterium | reverse complement strand
AAGAAATGAAAAATATAATTTCTTCTGAAGAACAAATAAATTTAAGAATATATAAATTTCCTACATCATCAATTAAATTAAAAATTTTATTTAAATCTATTTTTGAATATATTCTTTTTAAAGCTTCATTTATTTCTTCATATTTCAATGATGAAATAACTTCATAATATGAACTTTTTTCATTATTTAATTTAATTTGTGATGTAGGAAATTTATATATTCTTAAATTTATTTGTTCTTCAGAAGAAATTATATTTTTCATTTCTTCTTCATCAATCATATTTGGATATAGACATGAACCATTATCGAATACTGGGGCCATTTGATATTTATTGTTGTGCTTAATGAAGCCCCAATTAGCACCATGTCTATCAAAATTACCAATTAACGCATCAACAATATAAATATCAAAAAATGATGATATTACCTCTTTCACATTTGTTAGCTTCTTATTGGCATTAAGTAATATCATTATATCATCATAGCTATATTGATATTTTTCTTTATCTTCTTCAATTGTTGATTCACCAACATCATTAAAAGGAACAAATAAATATTCTTGTGAGACAAAGTCTTTACATGCAACGACATTTTCACCTTTATATGTTCCTAAAAATGTATCTTGGCATTTTATATTTAATAATTGATATATATGACTTCCTATATATTCTGATAATGTATTATTTCTTTTACCAAATGGAGTATCTTTTTGAAATTTAAGCATATATGAAGAGCCATTAATTAATATGCCAACTTTCTTTTCTGTTCCACCATATGATTTATGACTTAATTCATAATTTGAAAAATCAATAAATTTCATATAAATTATCACCCAAATATATTATAAAATAAAAAAAATATTTTCGCAATAGGGTATAGTTTTAATTTCGCGAAAATATTATTTTATTTTTATCTACTTAATTTATTTTCTTTTTTTATAATTCTTTCATATATTTTTTCTTCATCATAATGACAATGATATTTTAACACTCTAAATAGGCCAAAGAAATTAAATTTACCTTTTACATTTTGTCTATGTATTTTAATAAAACCAAATATTCTTGGAACTACATATGTAACAATATCATTTCGATGACAAAATAAATGATATTCTTTACAACAGCTTCTTAAATATTTTTTTATTTTATGTCTATTAAATATATTTGTTTTAAATAAATTAACAGATCCAAATGTAAATAAATGTGATGTAATACCTAAATTATAATATAGATCCTGTACACAAAGCTGAGCTTGTCCTGAACCTAGTGACCAACCTATTACTTCTACTTCAGCAGTTGGGTGTTTTTGTAATAAATCTTTTACTCCATTTCTTATGAAATGCTTCATTATTTTATACATTGCAGCCCAAGATTTATGTACCTTCAATGTTATTTTTTTACCATTCCATAAAAACGTGTCATAATATTTTGGTAAAAAAATAAAATTAGAAATCCAATCTGGTAAATCCTTTGTTCCTTCAAAATGAACCTGGATTACATTACGCTCTTCATCATAATTAATTTCATAATTGGCATGTGTTTCAACACCCTTCCAATTATAATTAATTATGTTATATTTCATTTCTAATCTTTTATTACCTTTATTATTTGTATCATTACTTGTATCAATAAAATATTGATAATAAGGTAATTTTTTATAATTTATATTATTCTCCATATATGCTCCCTATATAATAAACTAATATGATTATAGCAAATAATAATAAATTAAAGAATAGCTTATTAAAAGAAAATGCCAGGTTTCAACTGTCTAATATTTAGCCAAGCGATAGAACAAATTCAAATCTAATCACTTAATTAATTTTAATAACTCTTCCTTTGTTGGATTTGCCCTAGTAATTATAGGAATAATCTTTTGTATCTCATCAACACTTCTATCCCACCATTTTAATTCTTCTAATATTTTAATTATTTCATCACTAAATCTCATTTTCTTAACAACGCAAGGATTACCACAACATATTGAATATGATGGTAAGTCCTTAGTAACTACTGAATTAGCGCCTATTATTACTCCATTGCCAATATGAACTCCAGGTAATATTGTTACATTTTGACCAATCCAGCAATCATTACCTACTACTGTATCACCTTTAAATGGTAAATCATCAATTGTAGGTGCTTCTTCTTTCCATCCATCCATTACATAAAAAGGGAATGTAGTAGCGGCATTCATTTGATGATTTGCACCATTCATAATAAATTCTACATTGTTACCTATTTGGCAAAATTTACCTATTATTAATTTATCACCTAAAAATTCATAATGGTGTGTAACTCTAGATTCAAAATCTTTTCCACTATAATATGAATAATCGCCTACTATAATATTTTTTCTTGTAATAGTTGGCTTTATATTTTTCATATTATAAAACCCAGCCTTAGGATACGTAAAATCAGGGTCTGGCACTTTTATATTTCTTATACCATTTTCATCTATTATAGTTCCACCAGTACTCAATGCTAAAGAATCAAATAAATCATTTACCTCAACATCAAATTTTCTGATTAATAATTCAAGCTTATCATGACTCATATCATTTACACCTTTTTCTATCTTATTGATAGTAGATCTTGATGTATATCCTAATTCCTTTGCAAATTCATCTTGATTTAAGCCAGCCTTTTTTCTTATTTCTTTTACTTTTTCACCAAATTTATTTGACATCTTTATACACCTACTCTTTTTCTTAAATAATCTTTAATACCTTCATCTTCAACTTCATTAATTTGTGAAATCCTCTTTCCAATGTAATTAATTGAGGCACCCAAATGAAAAATTTTATTATCTATAAACAAATATCTATCATGAAAACTATCATCAATACTTATATCAATCTTTTTATTATATTGTTTAGCAAATAAATTAATATCTGTCTTAGATAATTTTGATTTTGAGGAAGTAATTATCTTAAGAGATATTTTATCA
>JAILBI010000291.1 GCA_024681175.1 Acholeplasmatales bacterium | reverse complement strand
AGAAAAATATAGGATCCCTAATAGAAGTAAATAGATTTTAAAAATCATAATAAGAAGGAGAAATATAATGCAAAAATATTTTATTTCACATGATAATTTAAAATCTCAAATCATTGATGGAGATGATGCATTTCATATTATTAAGGTTATGAGATCAAAAATTGGTGATGAAATATTAGTTAGTGATCAAATTAAAACATTTTTAGCAAAAATAAAATCATTTGATTCAAATAATGTTTTATTTGAAATAATAGAAGAAAAGACTAATATTACAGAATTACCTGTTTTTGTTAGTATATTTCAAGGATATCCAAAAGGTGATAAGCTTGATGATATTATTAAGCATGGAACAGAGCTTGGTGTATATGAATTTTATCCAACATTAATGAAAAGAAGCGTATTTAAGCTTGAAGAAAAGAAAAAAGAATCAAAGCTTATAAGATTTAATAAAATTGCAAAAGAAGCATCTGAACAATCATATAGACAATATATACCTAAAGTAGTAGATATATTAGAATTAAAGAAAATAGATTTTTCTAATTATGATTATAAAATATATTGTTATGAAGAAGCAGCTAAAGAAAATGAATCAGCAAATTTTAAAAAAATCGTTTCAAATTTAAAAGAAAATGATAAGGTTGCAATTGTTATAGGACCTGAAGGTGGAATTGATATTTCAGAGGTTGAATATCTTAATAAAATAGGTTTTATTCCCTGCGCTCTAGGTCCACGTATATTAAGAACTGAAACAGCTATTTTTTATTGTATGTCAGCTATTAGCTATGAAATGGAACTAAAGAAATAAATTATTATTGACTATTATATATACATATATATAATTTATTATGTAGGTAGGAGAAAGAAAATGAATATTTTTAAGAAAGTATTATTAACAATTGGTTTTTGTTCTTTGCCATTATTAGCTATTTCATGTAAAGAAAAAGAAGATGAATTTATAGAATCTATAAGAACTGAAACAGTTATTACTACCCCAGTAGATTCTAAATATGTTCAGCCTGATGAATTGTTTTTTATTTATTGTAAAGAAGGTAAAAAGGAATATTTAGAAATAGAAGGGACTAAATCTATTAGAGAAGAAATAAATATTGCACCAAAATATTCTGGATTGGATTCAGTAAGTTATTTTTCCTGGTATAATGATTCTTGGGTAGTAAACCCAAATGTAACTACTAAAAAAATCATTTTTCCTGATACAATGGAATCAATTGATGGTTATGCAACATATCAGTTTCAAAATTTAGAAGAAATTGTTTTGCCAAAAGATATAAAGTATATTGGAAGTATGGTTTTAATTACAAAATCTAACATAAAGAATATAAGCCTATCAGATAATAATAAATATTATAAAGTATTAGATAACAAATTATATGATATTAAAAATGATAGATTAATTAAGGCTTTTAATATAACTGATGATTCAATTAATATTTCAGGATGTAAACAAATAGGTGATAGAGCTTTTTATTCAACAAATCTAACATCAATTGTATTTGGTGAGGGAATAGAAGAAATATCAGGTGATTCAATTATGCATAATGATAATTTAGCTTCAATTACTTTACCATCTTCTTTAAAAAATCTCGTTAATTCTTATCATTATGGAATGTATCCAGATGATTATAAGCAATATAGTATTTTTACTAGTAATTCTAATTTAAAAACAATTTATAATTATTCTGATATAGAATTAGATTTAAGTGAATTAGGTATTGAAGTAATTAAAATGAATAATAAATAACTATTAAGCAGGGTTTAACCCTGCTTTTTATGTTATAATTATGTTAATGGAGGATTAATATGAAAGAAATAATATATCAAATAGATGGAATGAAATGTAGTATGTGTGAAGCACATGTTAATGATGCAGTTAGAAAAGTAGTAAATGTAAAAAAAATAAAATCATCACATAAAAAGAATAATACAATTATTATTTGTGAAGATAATGTTGATGAAGCAATTATAGAAGAAGCTATAAATAGCCAAGGCTATAAAATAATATCTAAGGATAGTCATAATTATGTAAAAAAAGGATTATTTAAATAAAATGGTGCAGGTTTTATAACCTGCATTATTTTAATAATAAGAATATTCTTTTTTTTAATGTTTATAATGTTATAATAAGTTAATTGATACAAAAATACAAAAAATTGATGAATTTGCCAATAAAATCGTTTTTTAAATTGTTTAAAGGAGTGAAGAGATGAATATAGATGATATGATAGAAGAATTTCGAGTATGCAACTATACTCATTTCGATGAATTTTATAATCTGACTAAAAAGAATGTCTTTTTCACTATTATAGCTATTGTAAAAGATAATTATGTAGTTGATGATTTAATGCAAGATACTTATATGAAATTTTTAGAGAATATAAATAATTATAAATCTAAAAGTATCAATGCATATTTATCTACTATCGCAAGAAATCTTGCAATAAATTATTATAATAAAGAAAAAAGAATAATACATAATGATGAAATAATTGATTATGTACAATCAGATGATAAAGCTCCTAATTATGAATATATTGAAGTATTAGAAATGTTAAAAACTTTAGATGATACTTCAAGAGAAATTGTTATTTTACATACAATTAATGATTTAAAATTTAAAGAGATTGCAAAAATTGTAGATAAACCACTTGGTACAGTATTGTGGATTTACAATAAAGCAATTAAAGAATTAAAAAGAAAGGTAGGTGTTACTGATGAACAAAATTAAAGCAATGCTTAAGGAAGCTGCAGCACGTCAAGAAATTCATGATGTTGATAAAAATTATATTATTAGTAACATAGATACCAATAAAGTATTAAATAGTAAGCCTAAGACAGTAAGAAGACCGTATAAGAGATTAATCCCATTATTTGCTTCTTTAGTACTTGTTGTAGGTGTTGTATTATCTATAAGCCTATATTTTGGGCTTAGATCAAATGATAAGCCAAATAATGAAGTAATTTATAATGATGAATTTTTAGCTAAGCTAGAAGAGTTTTATGAAGAAACTACAGTATCAGAAGCAAATAATATGATTAATGTAGTTAATACATTTGAATCAGTTTCATTTGATGTGGTTCCTATATCAAAACCATTAATACCCGAAATGGAAGTATCTATTGTTAATGATACTCACACATTCATTAATAATTTCGAAAATATGTATAATATTAAATCAAGTACTGCAACATTAATTGAAAATTCAATTCATGGTCAATATAATAAAACAATTGAAGTAAGCTCTAATGATTTTATATATTATATGTATTTTAATGAGAACCTAGTAGAAGAAAAGAATGTAGAAGGTCTAAATTATAAATATAAATCGGAAATAGAAGGTCAAATTATTTCTGGTTCTAATCAATATAGCTTTAGTGGAATAAAGAGAATTAAGAATTCTATTTTAGAATATGAGATGACAATTATTATTAATGATAATTACCATATTGATGTTAAGGAAAAATTCCCAGTTAATTCTGATTTATCAATAAAATATACACAATTTAATTTTGATTATAATTATTATAATGGCGACAAAACTAAAAAGGTTAGAATTGAACAAAAATTTGGTGATAAACCACAAATTAGATTTGTTGCTAACGAATTTGCCGCAAATGAATTTAAGATGACTATAACTAAACTTGAAAGTAATTCATTGCAATGTAAAATTGATAGTAGTGATGGCACTTTATTATATATCAATATTTCAGAAGAAGGTTATAATTATAAATTCAAATACAAGGACAAAGAAAAAACATCTAATGAATATAATAAATAAGCATGAAAAACTTATCAAAAATAAAAATTTGATAAGTTTTTTATTTTTTTTAAAATTTTTCCAATAAAATCGCTTTCATTATTGTTTTAAGTATGTACGAAAAAAATAAAACGTTTTCAAGAGCAGTAAAAGCTCTTTTTAAATGGCATTATATGTAAGCGTTTTATAAAAGAAAGGAAAAGAGAAAATTTATGAAGAAAAAATATGTTTACATCGGAGTAAGTTTATTAGCAGCAACATTGACAGTGGCATCATGTGCTAAGCCTAATACAACTCCACAAGTTTCCAGTGAGCCTTTAATCGAACAAGAAAATAAGGTGTTAGTATCATTTGATGTAGATGGTGGTGAAGAGGTTCAAAGCGTTGAAATCACTAAGGGTGAAAAGATTAATGCTCCAGTTACTTCTAAACAAAGAACTGATGAATATACTTACACATTTGCAGGTTGGTATACAGATTCAACATTTAATACATTATTTAATTTTGATGCAGGTATTGAATCAAATACAACAATTTATGCAAAATGGGATAAGGTAAAGAATAAATATACAATTACTTATCTTGATTCTGATGATTCTATTTTAAAAGAAGAACAATTAGAATATGGTACAATGCCAAGCTTTACACCAACAAAAGACAATACTCCAGAATATTCATATACATTTGTAGGTTGGGATACTCCAGTTGTATCAGTAACTGGTAATAAGACATATAAAGCCCAATGGACAAATTCTAAAAACAAATATGAAGTTATTTGGAAAAATGACGATGAAGTATTAAAAACTGAACAAGTTGAATATGGTCTTACACCAAATTATACTGGAGATACTCCAACTAAGACATCTACAGTTCAATATAGTTATGAGTTTATTGGTTGGACACCTCAAGTAGACAAGGTTACAGGAAACGTAACATATAATGCAACATTTAAAGAGATTACAAATAAATATAAAATCACATTCGTTAATTATAATGATGAAGAAATTTCATCAAGCGATGTTGAATATGGTACTATGCCACAAGCACCAGCAAATCCCGAAAGACAATCAACAGATGGTAAATCATATGTATTTGCAGGATGGGATTCAGAAATAACAGAAGTCACAGGTGCAAAAACATATAAAGCTACATATGAAGAATCAACAAATAAATATACAATCACATTTGTTGATTATGATGGTGAAACATTATCTTCACAACAAGTAGCATATGGTCAAATGCCAGAAGCACCAGCAGATCCTACAAGAGAACAAACAGAATCTACAGTTTATACATTTAATGGCTGGGATAGTGATGTTGTTTCAGTTACAGGTAATAAGACATATACAGCAACATATACACAATCA
>JAILBI010000233.1 GCA_024681175.1 Acholeplasmatales bacterium | reverse complement strand
AGAATTAAAAATTAAAATGAGTGAAAATTATGATGATTTATTAAAAGAAAAGGAAGAAGAATTAAAAAAGAATTTTAATTCATTATTAAATAAAGCTAATGATTTATCATCATATCGTAAAAATATAGCAAAAGATATTGAAAAAGGTATTTTAAAGGAAGCTAAGGATCTTGATTTATCAGAAATAGATTTTGAAATTAAATTTATTAATAATGAACCAAAGGATATGTTTGATAATACCTTATTTAGTCCTAATGGAATAGATATAATAGATTTTTATGTATCATTTAATAAAGGAGAGCCTAAGCTTCCTTTATCAAAGGTTATATCTGGTGGTGAAGCATCAAGAATGATGTTGGCATTTAAATCTTATTTTGTAGATAAAGAAGATATAAATGTCATGATATTTGATGAAATTGATACTGGTGTATCTGGTGTAACTGCAAGAAAAATAGGACAAAAGATTAAAGAAATATCTAAAAAATGTCAAGTTATTTTAATAACACATTTAGCACAGGTTGCGGCCATTTCTGATTATGAAAAGAAAATATCTAAATCATTAAATGATGGAAGAACAATGACATCAATTAATGATTTATCATATGATGAGCGTGTAGAAGAAATAGCTAAGATGTTATCAGGTGATAAAATATCATTATATGCGATTGAGCATGCAAAAGAATTATTAAATAATTAAAAAAGCATTAAGATTTAATTCTTAATGCTTATTTTTTATAATGCAAATTTATTTATTGCTTCAGCTACACCTGAATTATTATTATCATTTTCTGTAATATAATCTGCAACATCTAATACATTTTTCATTGAATTTTTCATTGCGACACCAATATGTGCCTCTTTAATCATTCCAAGGTCATTTCCTGCATCACCAATGGCCATTGTTTCATCATCCTTTAAATTAAGATAATCCTTTAAGAAATTTAATGCATTACCTTTATCTACACTTTTATTTAAAAATTCTAAAAATACCTTTGCAGATCTAACTATAGAATATTTTTCTTTGAAAGAAGAAGGAACCTTAGGCTCTAATAAATCTAGGGATGCTTCATCTCCTACAATCATACCTTTTAAAAATTTATCATTATCATTAATATTTTTAATTAATTCATTTTTAAAAGGTATATGATTAATTCTTACCTCAAGGGCAGTATAAGGATTAAATAATTGTGTAATTAAATCCTCATTTTCTTTAAATGCATGATAATATAAATTATTTTTAATAGATAATTGATATATTTCTTTTATATCAGAACCACTTATAGTATTAGTATAAATAGTTTTATTATTTTTAATATCTATTACTTTTCCACCATTATAAAGAATAATAAAAGAATTAAATAATCCTAATTTTTTAATTAGGCTTTTAGCACCTAAATAAGGTCTTCCTGTTGCGATAACAACATAAATACCTTTTTCTGTGCATTTTTTAATTGCTTCTAAATTTTTTTGAGATACATTTTTATCTTTATCTAATAATGTACCATCTAAATCAATTGTAATCAATTTAATCATAATTTACCTAATAAAGAAAAAAAGGGGTAATCCCTTTTATCCAAGATGTATAACACCTGCGTTATTTAAGATTAATAATATTAATGAAACTAATCCTGATAATAACATTGCACATGTTAATACAACAATAAGAATTTTACCTAAAGGCTTCTTTGTTGGGTTAACATATTTATCATGCTCTATTTGCTTATCAAGCTCAGCTTGCTTTTTTGCTAAATATGAATTTTTGTTTTTATTTTTGTTTTTATTTTTCTTACTCATAATAAACACCTTAAAAAATTGTTATTAAAAATGCTTTTTTATTATATAATAAAATATGTAAAAAGAAAAGGGAAAAAATGAGCAAAGAAAGTATTAAGATAATTTTCCATATTGATATGAATGCATTTTTTTGTAGCGTAGAAGAAATATTAAACCCTAAGCTAAAGGGAAAAGCCTTTGCTGTAGGTAGAGAAAACACAATGAAGGGTGTTTTATCTACTGCATCATATGCTGCAAGAAAATACGGGATACACGCTGCAATGAGTAAGGTTGAAGCACTTAGAATATTACCAAGCCTTATTATTGTTTCACATCATTTTGATAAATATATGTATTATCATAATAAATTTGTATCCTTAGTTAAGGAATATTCAAATTTAGTAGAGGTTGCATCAATTGATGAGGTTTATGCTGATATGACTGAATATTCTAAAAAGATGCATCCTTTAGCTTTAGCTAAATTAATTCAAGATAGATTATTAAAAGAATATAATCTTCCTTGCTCAATTGGTATTGGACCTACTTTATTTTATGCTAAAATGGGTTCTGATTTAAAAAAGCCTTTAGGTATTAGTGTTGTAAGAAAAAGAGAAAAAGAAAAAATATTATATCCTTTATCTGTTAAAGATATCTATGGTATAGGTAAAAAGACCTATCCAAGATTAATAGATGCAGGCATTTTAACTATAGGTGATTTTTTAAAAGAAGAAAATAAAGATAAAGTATTAAGAATAATTGGTGCAAATTCATATAATTTTGTGTATAATGCAGTGATGGGTAAAACAAGTGATGTTGTTGATCCTAAAAGATATGAAGAATCAAAATCAATTTCTACAATGACTACTTTTGATAATCATATTGATAATGTTTATAAATTAATATATGAATCTAAATCAATGACAAGAGATGTTGTTTCAAGAATGAAAGAACAAAATTTATATTGTAAAACAGTTGGAATAACTTTAAGGGATGAAGATTTCAAAACTATTACAAGACAAAGGTCATTGTTAGAACAAACAGATGATTTTAATCAAATATTTGATGAAATTAGTGATTTAATATTTAATAATTTTGATGATGAAAAAATATATCGTTTACTTGGTGTAGGTCTTTATAATTTATGTAAAGAAGAAATAAAAAAGGAAGATATATTTACATATCAAAGTATTGAAGAGAAAAAAGAAAAGATTCAAAATATGTTAGATGATATGAATAAAAAATATGGAACTGATGTAATAAAGTTTTATAAAAAATAGGTGATATAATGAATTATTTAGGTTATGAATTAAAAAAATATATTGTTAGTGCAATTAAGGATTTAAAATTTGAAGATTTCTCTGAAATTCAAAAAAGAGTTTTTAATGAGCTTCAAAGTGATAAAAATATTATTGCAAAATCAAAAACTGGCTCAGGTAAAACACATGCATATTTAATACCTATTTTTAATGCAATAAATGAGGATGAAGAAGGTGTTTTTGCAACAATTATTGCCCCAACAAGAGAGCTTTGTATGCAAATATATAAAATGGCTCAGCATTTAGCATCTTTTTCTGGTAAAGAAATACAGGTTAAAGTATTTACTGGAGGTGGAAATAAGGAAAGAGAAATTGAAAAATTACAAGAAAAAATGCCAAGAATTGTGATTGGTACACCTGGTAAGATTGCAGATCTTGCAATAAAAGAAAATGCATTAAAAATATATACTTCTAAATATTATATTGTTGATGAAGTAGATATGACATTTGAACAAGGCTTTGAAGAAGAATTAAATTCAATTACAAATGTTATGAATGATGCGAAAAAGATGTGCTTTTCTGCAACAATTTCTGAGCATATAAGACCATATTTAAAGAAATATCTTGGTAATGCTTCATTAATTGAGGTTGAAGATAAAATTGAAACTGGGGTAATTGATCATATTTGGTTACCATTAAAGCATAGAGAAAGATATGAATCATTAAAGGGATTATTAAATACATTCCAACCATATTTATGTATTATATTTACTAATTCAAAAAAATCATCTCAGGAATTATATGATTTAATGCTTCAGGATAAATATAATGTATGCTTAATAAATGGTGATGTTGATGTTAGAGACAGAAAAAGAATTTTAAGAGAATTCACATCATTAAAATATCAATTCTTAGTAGCAACTGATCTTTTATCTCGTGGTATTGATATTGAAGGTGTATCACATATCATAAATTATGAATTACCTAAGGAATATGAATTTTATATTCATAGATCAGGTAGAACTGCAAGAATGGGTAGTGATGGTATTTGTTATTCATTTTATGAGGATTTAGATAATCAATTCTTAGATTTCTTAGAAAAGCGTGGTATTACTCCTAAATATTTTGAGGTTAAGCGTGGTGAGGTAATTCCTTATAAAGGAAGAAACACAAGAGAAAATAGAGTAAAGCCTAAACAAGATTATCATCGTCAAGCTGAGAAAGCTATCCCATTATCTAATAAGGTAAAGCCTGGATATAAAAAGAAAAGACAAAGAGAAATAGAAGAGCTTGCACAAAAATTAAAAGAAAAAGAAAAAAGAAAGAAGAAATAAAAAAAATTCTGCAAAATCATTTGCAGAATTCTTTTTTTATTATTTTACTGTTTCGCCAGCTTTAATATGCTTTTCAGTAATTTCCTTTGGATTAGAAGAAGAGAAGATTCTAACATTTCTTTCTACAACTAAATCCTTAGGTAAAATTAATTTCTTACCAATAACATTTAAGCCTGTAGATAATACTTTTGGATTATCTTTATTAATTACAGATTTATCACCTGTACCAATGATAGAATTATCACCAATTACAGTATTTTTATCAATGATTGTATCTTCAATTTTACAATTCTTTCCAATGATTACATCATTTAAGATAATTGAACGCTTAACAGTAGAGCCTTCACCAATGATTACACCTGGTGATAATACTGATTGTTCAACATCGCCATTGATTTGACATCCATTAGATACTAATGCACGATCAATCTTGGCTTTTGCACCAACCTTTGCAGGTGGAAGATCTTCAGATCTTGTATAAATTTTCCATTTAGTATCATAAATATCGAATTCAGGCTTATCATCACATAATTCTAGGTTTGCATCCATGTAAGAATCATATGTTCCTACATCCTTCCAATAATCATAGAATTCATATGCATAAACATTCTTTTCATTAATCATATCAGGAATTACATGCTTACCGAAATCTAGATCTTCAATATCTGGATATCTTTCAAGCGCTTCAATTAATGCATCAGTAGAGAATACATAAATACCCATAGATGCCTTATTTGATTTTGGTTCCTTTGGTTTTTCTACGAATTTAGTAATTTTATTTTTAGAATCAGTTTCTAATATACCAAATCTTGAAGCTTCCTCCATTGGAACAATTTTTGCACAAATTGTAAGGTCAGCTCCAGTCTTTTTATGTTGGTCAATTAATTTTGAATAGTCCATCTTATAAATATGGTCACCAGATAAAATTAATACATATTTAGAAGCATAACGTTTTACGAATTCAATATTTTTTCTTACAGCATCTGCAGTACCCATATACCATGAATTATTTGGCTGAAGAAGAGTAACAAATGAATCACGTCTATCTAAATCCCAAGGCTTACCTACACCAATATGTTCATTAAGTGATAATGGTAAATATTGAGTTAAAATACCAATTTGGTAAATTCCTGAATTTGTACAATTTGATAATGCAAAATCGATAATTCTAAATTTACCTGCGAAAGGTACAGCAGGCTTACTTCTTTTTTCTGATAGAATATCTAATCTTGAACCTCTACCACCTGCTAAAATTAAAGCTAATGTTTCCATAAATTTCCTCCACCTATCTATAAGTTAGACTATTATATAAGTCTAAATATTTTTGAGCTGATTTATCCCAGCTATAATCCATATTCATTGCGTTTTCAACAAGCTTTTTCCAAGCTGCCTTATCATTTTCATAAATATTTATTGCAAGGAACATAACTTCTTTTAAATCAAATGATTTGAAATTAGTAAATGTAAATCCAGTTCCTTCACCTGTATATTTATTATAAGCAAATACTGAATCCTTTAAGCCACCTGTTTCTCTAACTAATGGTAAAGAACCATAACGCATTGCAATCATTTGTCCAAGTCCACAAGGCTCAAACTTAGATGGCATTAAGAATATGTCTGATCCAGCATATATTCTTGTTGCAACCTCATCAGAATATCCAACATATGCTTTAAATCTATTTGGATATCTTGCTTCTAAAGAGCGGAAGAAGTTTTCATATTCAGGATTACCTGAACCCATTAAAATGAAATTTGCATCACTATAATTAATTACTTCATCCATAATAGGCATCAATAGCTCAATACCTTTTTGATTTACAAGTCTTGTAACCATACCAAATAGTGGTTTATCTACACCTTCAAGACCAAATTCCTTTAATAAAGCTTTTTTACATTCTTTCTTTCCAGTTGTGAAATTCTTAGAATTATATTTCTTAGCTATTATCTTATCTGTTTCAGGATTAAATTTCTCAGTATCAATACCATTTAATATACCCATGAAATCATAATATCTCATACCTAAAACACTTTGTAATGAATAACCATATTCAGTAGTTAATACTTCATCCTTGTAAGTAGGAGATACAGTAGTTATACTATCAGATTCCATAATTGCAGATTTCATGAAATTGATATCTCCACCAAATTCAAGTGAAGAAGAATAAGGTAAGAATAATATATCTAATAATCTCATTGAGAAATTACCTTGATATTGCATATTATGGATTGAGAATACAGTTTTAATTCTACTAATTCTATTATCGTTATAATAATTTGCATGAATTATATAAGGAACTAATCCTGTTTGCCAATCATTAATATGAATGATATCAGGGAAGAAATCAACTACCTTTAATGCTTCAAGAACTGCGAAATCAAAATATGCAAATCTTTCACCATCATCCTGATAACCATATAAATTATCTCTATAAAAATATTTATTGTTGTCTATAAAATAATATGTAATTCCATCAGCTTCTTCTTTAAAAATACCAACATATTCAGGATATTGACCAATTGTTACAGAGCAATTGCCAACATAATAAGAAGTGTTTTTATCTTTAAGCTTTTTATAAAAAGGCATTATAACTCTAACATCAACACCCTTTTTAGCTAAGGCTTTTGGTAGCGCACCAACAACATCCGCAAGGCCGCCTGTTTTTGCGTAAGGTACGCCTTCGCTTGCGCATATTAATACTTTCATATCATCACCTCGATACTTATTCACATTTGATAATGTTTTATCTATATATAATTATAATATAAATTCATACTTTTAACAACCGATAAAATAACAAAAAAATAAATAAATTTTATGTATATTTGAGACAATAAACAAAAAAATCAAATCTTTTTTTCTATTGATATACTTTTATCGGTTTGCTATAATATAATAGTATAAATTTTAATATACAATATTAAGAAGGGGTTTATACCATGGCATCAAAAAGAAAAAAGAACCGTGTCAAATTTAAATGGACAAAGGAACTTATAATTTTAATAGTATTAATTGTTGCAATGATTGGCGCAGCAATTGCTCTTTCTTTCCCAACAGCTGAAAGAAAAAGAATTGAAAAGTACAATAATGCAATAACAACATATAATGCAGAAAACAATACATCTTATTCAACATTATCTGATAAAGAAAGATTTAGAGATATTTCTTTTGATGATTTATATAGTAAGAAAAAATCTAGTGGCTACACAATGGTTTTCTATGCAACACTAAAAACTGGTGACTTCATTGCCCAAATGGCAAAAATTGATGATCTTGCAGAGAAGTTTAAATTAAAATATGTTTATATTTTATATGCTTCATATGTTTCTGATGCTTCAACTGAAAAGAAGGAAACAAAGGATTATCGTGATCACTTAGATGATTTAGAAGAAGAAATTAATAGTGATGTTGATAAAGATCAAGATCCATTTGATATGGAAACTTATCCAGTAGTCCTATTATTTAAAGATAATACATTAATTTTCAATTCTGAAACCTATAAGGATGATACAAATAGCAGTTTTGCATTATGTATAACTAAGGCTTTCAGTCTTACTTATAACGATGATAAGGCTACAGAATAATCTGTAGTCTTTTATTTTAGAGGTATTTATGATCGACAATATTAAAAAGAGCTTAAAAAATGAATTAAATAAATTTTTCAAGGATAAATATCAAATTGATATTAATCTTGATGTTGAAGAACCAAAAAATCCAACATTAGGTGATATTTCAGTTCCTGTTTTTGCTGCAGTAAAGGCACTTCATAAAGGACCAAATGAAATTGTACCTATCGTTACTGATTTTATTAAAACATTAGATTTACCTATTAATAATATTACAAGTGTTGGCGCATTTATTAATATGTTTGTTGATAAGGAATCACTTGGTGAAGCAATATTAAAGGATTGTCTTTCAAATGAAGATAATTATGGTTCATCAGAAATAGGAAAGGGTAAAAATGTTACACTTGATTATTCAAGCCCTAATATTGCAAAAAGCTTTTCAATTGGACATTTACGTTCAACAATGATTGGTAATTCATTAAAATTAATATTAAAAAAATGTGGTTATAATACTTTTGCAATAGATTATCTTGGCGATTGGGGTACTCAATTTGGTAAGATGATTGTTGCATATAAGCTTTGGGGTGATGATGCATTAATCGCAAAGGACCCAATTAATGAGCTTACTAAATTATATGTTAAATTCCATGTTGAGGCTGAAGCAAATCCAAGCCTTGAGGATGATGCAAGAGAAGCATTTAGAAAGATGGAATTAAAGGATCCTGAATATTTAAAATTATGGGAAAAGATTAGAGAAGAATCATTGAAGGAATCTATGCAAATATATGATTTATTAGATATTTCATTTGATTCATTTAATGGTGAAGCATTCTATAATGATAAAATGGATGGTGTAGTAAAGGAATTAGAAGATAAAAATCTTTTAAAGGAAGACCAAGGCGCAATGATTGTAGATCTTGGTGACGATATTGCACCTGCATTAATTAAAAGATCTGATGGTGGTTCATTATATATCACAAGAGATTTAGCTGCAGTATTTTATCGTAAAAAGGAATATAAATTTGATAAGATTTTATATGTAGTTGGTAATGAACAAAAGCTTCATTTTGAGCAATTATCAAGAATTGTTAATAAGATGGGCTATGATTTTTATAAAGATATAATTCATGTTAATTTTGGCCTTTATTTAACTAATGGTAAAAAAGCATCTACAAGAAAAGGTAATGTTACAAAATTATATGATGTTTTAATGACTGCAATTAGCCTTGCAAAAGAACAAATTGAAGCAAAAAACCCTAATATTAAAGATAAAGATGAGGTTGCAAAGCAGGTTGGTCTTGCATCTGTAATATTTGCAGATTTAAAGAATTATCGTGGGCTTGATGTTGAATTTGATATCAATAATGCAGTTAAATTTGAAGGTCAAACAGGACCATATTTACAATATACAGGTGTAAGAATTGCATCTATATTAAGAGATAAGAGCTTTGATATAAATAATATTGATAAGTCATTATTTGCTAAGGCTCATTATTTTGAGCTTGCAAAAATGGTTTCTGAATTTAAAGCAACAATTGAAAAGGCAGCAGAGGAATATGCACCTTCAGTTATCGCAAGATATTTATTAAATTTAGCATCATCATTTAATAAATTCTATTCATTAGAAAAAATCAATTGTGATGAAGAAAAGATAAGAAATACTAATTTTATGTTAATAAAATGTGTTAGAATAGTATTAAATGAAGGTTTAAGACTACTTGGAATAAAATATCTTGAGGAAATGTAATGAATAAGAAAAAAACCATCAAATATGTTATCTTAGTAATAGCTATTTTGATTGTATTAATAATATTATTAACATCACTTGGTGATATTAAAAAGATAGCTAATATATTTAAAACAAGTGTGAAGTGGTATTATCTTTTAGCATGCTTTGGAGCTGTATTATTATATTTCTTTTTTGTTGAATCATCTTTATTTGTATTAATAAAAAGAAAATATAAAGATATATCATCATTTCAAATATATAATGTTGCAGGATCAGGATTATTTTTTGATGCGATAACACCATTTTCAACTGGTGGTCAGCCATTTCAGGCTTATGCGCTTAAAAGAATGAATGTAAAATTATCTGATTCAACATCAATTTTACTTGTTAATTTCTTAGTTTATCAGGTAGTTTTAAATGTATTTTCAGCTATATTATTAATATTTTATTACCCAAGAATTCATGATCAGGTAGATAATATAGTAATATTTATTATAGTTGGATTTTCTATTAATTTCTTAATAATGGCATTATTGATATTAATTGGTACAACCAAATTTATGGGTAAGGCTATTATTAAAATAATGGATTTATTATGTAAAATAAAATTCTTAAATAAATATTTAGGAAAAGAAAAAGAAAATTTTAAGCAATATGTTAATGATATGCAATCAGCATTCAAAGATATGAAAAATCATTTAGGTGTTGTAACACTTTGCGTAATCATTAGATCTATTTCATTAATAATTTATTATTCAATTCCTTTCTTAGCTTTCTTAGCTATTGGTATTAATTTAGGATATGATAATTTTATTTATTGTATTGCGGTAACATCATTTTCACTTACTATTGCAATATGGGTACCAACTCCAGGCTCATCAGGTGGTGCAGAGCTAGCATTTACGACACTATTTGTGGGCTTAATTGATAATGAATCAAAGGATGAAAGACAAGCAATTGCCTTATCAGGAATGCTTATTTGGAGATTCTTTACATATTATTTATCTATCATCTATGGCTTTATTCGTTATATCATTTTTGAACAAAAAATGATTAAAATAGAAAAAGAAATAGAAGAAAATAAAAAAATAATACTTGAAACTGAAGCCAAAAGAGATGACAATATAGATGATAGTATTTCTATTTAGTTGTGTGGATAATTAAATCTTAAGGAGATTTATATGCGTATTGGAATGATTACAGATCAATATTATCCTCAGGTTAGTGGTGTTGTAACATCTATTACAATGCTATATGATGGTCTTACAGCCATGGGACATGAAGTGTTTATTTTTACATCATATGATGATAAAAAATATCCTAATGTTCCTGAACTAGAGGGTAAGAATATTATTAATATTAAGGGTATTTCTTATCCTTGGAAGGTAGTTAAAGATTATAAATGGACTTTAACTAAGAAGAAATATGCTAAATTAATTAAAGAGTATAACCTTGATATTATGCATGTTCATACTGAATTTAATATGATGAAAATAGCTATCAAGGCAGCTAAGATTTTAAAAATACCTGTAATCCACACATTCCATACTAACTGGAAAGAATATTTATCTAATTTATTCCCAATTATTAATAAAATATTCCCAAGAATATTATTAAGAATTGGCTCTAGAATTGTAATTAAGCCAATATATTATCATTCTGATTTTGAAATTTATCCTACAAAGAAAATAATATCTGTTTTACCATCTTATTATTTAAGAAAGAAGGCTATTGAACAAAAGCCTTATGAAATAATCCCTACAGGATTAGAATTATATCGTTTTGATAAAAATAGATTTAAGCATGACGATATATTAAAAATTAAAGCAAAATATAATTTAGCTCCTGATGAATTTATATATACATATATAGGAAGGACCTCACCAGAAAAAAATATTCCTTTAATTATTAAAGCTTTCTCTAAAGCATTTAGCACAAATCCAAAGGTTAAGCTTTTAATTGTTGGTGGCGGTGCTGAATTAAAAGAATTACAAGAAGAAGCTAAAAAGACTGAATGCAGTGATAGAATTGTATTCACAGGTCAAATATCACAAGGTGAAGTACCACTTTATTATCAAGTTTCAGATGTATTTTTAAATGCATCTAAAACTGAAACACAAGGCTTAACATATATTGAAGCATTATCATCAAGTGTTCCAATTGTATGTCAAAAGGATGAATGTCTTGATGGTGTATTAATTGATAGAAAAAATGGCTTATTCTTTGATGGAGAAGAAGATTTTATTAATAAATTAATTGAAATTTATAATAATAAATCTTTATATAATACATTAAAAGAAAATGCTAAGGATTCTGTTAAAGAATATACTAAAGAAAGATATTGCGAAAATGTCTTAAAGGCATATCAAAAAACAATAAAATTATATAAGGAAAAACAAAAAAATTAATATCATTTATTCTTTTAATAAGAATAATAAAATGGTATAATTTTTTTGTTTATAAGCCCGAATGGCGTAATTGGTAGCCGCGTTGGACTCAAAATCCAATGGTAGCGATATCGTGTGGGTTCGAGTCCCACTTCGGGCACCAGATATGAAGGATTGATATTCAGTATCAATCCTTTTCTTTCTTTTTAAAAGTGCCAAAGTGGCACTTTCATATTGAAAAAAGTGTCAAAATGTTATACTAAAGTCGGCTTAATAGATGGGGGAGTTTAATAATGAAAATTAGAATAATGACAATAAATGATTATGCACAGGTGTATAATATGTGGCTATCATGTGTTGGGATGGGTTTTAATAATGTTGATGATTCAAAAGAAGGAATCGAAAAATTCTTAAAAAGAAATCCAACATCATGCTTTGTAGCAATTGAGGATGATATTGTAGTAGGAGCAGTAATTGCTGGTGATGATGGAAGAAGAGGATATATTTATCATTTGGCAGTAAATCCTAAATATAGAAAAAATGGAATTGGAACATCATTAGTTAATAATGTAATGAATTCTTTAGAAAAATTAGGTATTAATAAGGTTGCATTACTTACATTTAAAAGAAATGAAGTTGCTAATGCATTTTGGGAAAAACAGGGATTTACTACAAGGGATGATATAAATTATAGAAATAAACAAATCAAAGAATTAGTTAGGATTGATACTTAATATCAATCCTTTTTTCTATCCTCCAATAACATTTCTTTAGTAATATTTTCTAATCTCATAATGATAAATCTTTTCTTACCAATATTATTAAATGAATTATCTATTACATATGCATATTTATCATCTATAAATATATATCTTCCATGCATATTATCATCATAAATGATATTTATATTATTAGGTATATCTACTTTATTTAAATAAGAATTAGAAGAAGTAATGATTTTAATATTTATATTAATATCTTTTAGCATAGATATTAAATAATTATCTGCATAATAATCAGTAATAATTAATTCTTTTTTAGCTAAAAAGAATATATGCCTTAAAAATGTATATGGCTCTACAATTTCACCTTCATAAAATGCTTTAGAATTCTCTAAATAAATATCATTTTTCATATCCTTCATTTTTCCTTCAAGCTCTGTTACTCTATTATTTAAAGATAAAATATTAGAATTACAATTTAAACATCTCTCTTCATTAATGACATATCCCTTTAATAAATATTGTTTAAGTATTGAGTTGGCCCATTTTCTAAATAAAATACCACGTCTCGAATTTACTTTGTAACCAATTGCTAAAATCATATCCAAATTATAATGATCTACATAATAAGTTTTTCCGTCAGGACCAGTATGGGCAAAATTTGCCCTAACTGAATTAGCATTTAATTCTAAATTATTTAATATTGTTTTTACATGTTTTCCAATAACAGAACGATCTCTTTCAAATAATTGTCCTATTTCTTCTAACGTGAGCCACACAGTATCCTCATTAGGTGATACATTTACATCTAAACTAAATTCACCATCTTTAAATTTAATTAATTCATATTTATTTTCATTATTCATATTTTTTTATCCTCCATTATATATATGAGTGTGTTTTTTAAAAAAATTTTCAAATATTTTTAAAAAATCAAAAAAAATAGCCTAAAAAGTCCAAAAATTTGCTTTTATAGAGAATGTATGAGATAATACTAATGTATTAAACGTATTAAAAATTCAATAAATGATGAGAGGGTGATTTTATGAAAAGAATTAAAACTCTTTTAGGCTTTGTATTTTTATTATTTGGAGCAATTATTTTAGCTTCCTGTGGTAATAATAATAAAGAAGATGTTAAGCTTCCAGAAAATAATTATGAAAAAGTAACATTTGCCTTTAATGGAGTAGAAAAAAGCTTAAAAAATAAATCAACTAAGCTTAAATCTCAAAATAATTTAAATGCTTTAACAAATATTTCACAAGATACATTAGATGTTATTTTCTCTAAAATGGAAGAAACAACAGGCTCAAATCCAAAAATTGAATATAATGAAACACCATTAATTCAATTTCAATATTTGAAATCTGCATATGAAAAATTTGGTGAAAATTTAACATTTAATACTAAATATTCATATGATTTTGAAGGCGATATATATTATGATTTTGATACTGATGAAAAAGTAAATAATAATGATAATAATTATAAACATCATTATAATTTCACATTCTCAATGTTAATTAATATTGATGATAATGATTTAATTACATCATCAGTAGGAATGGATGTAACATTTACACATGATGATATATCTCGTCATGAATATATGTATGTTGATCTAGAGCTTGATTATGATATGAATCAAGCAAGTCCTTCATTTAAATTTTTACTTAAGGATATTACAGATATTTTATCTTTCCCAGAAGATGAACAAATGGCTACATGTGAATATAGTTATATTGATGTAGATAATAACAATGTTAAGGAATATAGAAAATTTGGTGTTGCATCTAAACAAAGTCTAGATGAATATCAAAATGATGATTTTACATATAAATATAGTGCTTTAAGTGCTTATAAAAATAATAAAG
Organism: Acholeplasmatales bacterium; assembly: GCA_024681175.1. The sequence continues at coordinate 1,874 of JAILBI010000233.1, read as the reverse complement.
AATATAAATTAACTAATCCATTTACTAAAGATATTAATTTGAAAGAAGCTGTAATATCTGGATTAGGATTAAAAGATAGCTTTGAATCTTATAAATCTTATTTTAATAATCAAGGAACATCAAGTGATGAATTAAGAGAAGTAATAGATAATTTTAATAGAGCTTATGGTTCTGATTTTGTATATTCTGTTGCAACATCAGGTAAGGATGAAGAATGGGAAGGTCATGAAGAAGAAGTTCATCATAATCAATTTATCTCTTTAAGAGATGAAAATGATCAAGAAAGTGAAAGCTTCCAAACTGATAATGATTTCCAATTTAAAGATATAATGAATGGTAAGCATATTAATTTATATCAAGATAATTATGAATTATTACATACATATAATAATTTAGATGATTTTGATATATATGTTAAACTTGATGAAGAAGAATATAAAGTTAATCAAACCGATTCATTTTTAGATATATTAGATGATAATTATTCAGGTGTATATAGAGCTGGTTGGTTATTTTTCAATATCATACTTGAAATTACATCACCACAAAACGAAAAAATAAGATGTGAACTTCAATGTGATTTTATGAATGAAGATACAATAAAATCATTATGTATGGATTTCACTAAAGTTCAAGCTTATATAAATAAAGAATTCTTAATTGAAGATATTATTCCTACATTTACATCTACAACATCATATTATACAGTTTCACTTGATGATTATAATGATGATTCTAAAGCATTAAAAGTAATTATTAATGCAATGGGCGGAACTGAAGCTGATAAGAATAATTATATTAATGTATTAAAGAATAATGACTTTACACAAAAGACTGAATTTTATAGTGGTGATGGTTATTTTGTAAAGAGAATAAATAATAATTATGTATTAAAAATCACTACAGATTATAATTCTAAAGGTGTAGATGAACCATTTGTTGGAATAGTAGCTACACTTATTAAAGATGAAGTTGCAGATGTTACATTGAGTGAATATATTAAAAATTTCTTTGATGGTTTTAATTTTACAATTCCAAAAAATGATGAAAAGAATTATAAAGTAGAAGCAAATCCAACACCACAAACAATCACTATTGATAATGCAGCTCTTTCAGTTTATAAAGATTATGTAGCTTCATTTGCAAATGCGGGCTTTAATGTATATGAAATTGGCGAAAATGTTGCTGCATATCAATATGTAGATAAAACATTATGTAGAATTCAAACACAATATACATCAATTATTTTAACAAAAACACCTATAGTATTCTCATTTGTAGGATCAATGAATGATTGGGTTACAGCAAATACTGATTATGAATTTGTTAACGCAATTAATAATACATATGATGGATATGAAATAAGCCCAGTAGTATTCACTTATGATATAACCTTTAATGAAGGTGATTCATTTAAGATTATGATTAATCATAGTTGGGAAGATGGTGAATTTGGTTTTAATCAAGCAAATTTCGACCCTGATATGCAAGATGGAATGCCTATTGATGAATCAAATATCTCATCATATTTTGAAAGTGAAGGCGAGTATTCTAATATAAAAGTATTACATGCTGGAACATATAGAGTTACATTATATGTTGAATTTTACACATCAGATTATGATTATGAGCCACATAGAGCTGATAAGATTAAATTTAAATTATTAAGTGAATAAACAAAAAAAAGCTTAATTTGAAACATAATTAAGCTTTTCTAACTTTTTCGTCTAAATTTGTAATATTCATATATTAATGATACAATATTTATATAACAAACTATTTTAAATTTTATAAATTATAATAAATTCTAAAAGGAAGGTGATTTATATGAAAAGAATTAAGACTCTTTTAGGCTTTGTATTTTTATTATTTGG
>JAILBI010000230.1 GCA_024681175.1 Acholeplasmatales bacterium | reverse complement strand
CCATCATTATAAACCTTGCCATTATATCTTCCATAGGTAGTTATATATTTTTCTTGATCCTTATAATATATTTGAATAGTTTCTTTTTTCTCATCATATATTATTTCTTTTGTATCATCATAGCCTGTAATATCATATTTATAATTATTTAAAATATAATATCCTGAGCTATTTCTTTCATTCATTAATATATTTTTAATATTTTTTACATCATCTTTTGTTATATTATCATTAAATTCATTTTCTGTTTTAAATGATACCTTATAATATTCATGGCTCGGATTATAAAATTGATGACTAATTAATAATCCTAGTGCCATAGCTGAGATAACAATTACAATCATCATTATCTTTTTTTGCCATAGGCATTTAAAAAATCTTTTAATAAATTCCATAAAAAAAGCCCTCCATAAAATAGAGCGCCACTAAAAAATAATAAAAAAATTATTTAACAGCGGTCGCACAGTCCTATCGCCACAATTGTGTTCGTTTATACCCAACTACCCATGGTATAACACTTAACGCAAGACCATTACTCTGTAAATTTAAAAGACATTTGAATTATATATTAATACATATTTAAATTCAATAAAATAATAAAAAAGTTATGTAAAAAATTACATAACTTTCTTTTTATTAATTATCTGAATAATTATCAAAATATCCTTGAACTAAAATGAATGGAGTTCCTTTATCTCCAGAACCTGATGTAAGGTCACAAAGTGAACCTAAAAGGTCTGTAAGCTGTCTTGGAGTTGTTCCTTGAGTTTCCATTTTACCAACTAAATTCTTCTCTTTAGTTTCAATCTTTTTAACGATTGCTTGTTTTAGCTCTTCACCCTTTAATGAATCAAATTCATTATCAGCTAAATATTTTAATTTTAATTCATTTGGTGTACCTATAAGTCCATCTGTGAAGAATGGTGATACAACTGGGTCAGCAAGCTCCCAAATCTTTCCTTGAGGATCTTTGAATGCGCCATCACCATAAACCATTACTTCTACCTTTTTACCAGTAGCTTCTAAAATATTTTTTTGAACTGTTAAAATTAAATTATAATCCTCTCTTGGAAATAATTTAACTTCATTATTTCTTGACATATTAGAGCCTAAAAGACCATATTTTTCATTATAGCCTGAGCCATCTACACTTGATGTCATAATATCATCAAGACCTAATACTACTTTTGCACCTGCATTTTTTAAAATTCTTTTATTTCTATGTCTTGTATGAATATCTGCACAGATTACTCTATCTGTATAATCTAGAATTGTTTTAACTCTATTAGAGAAAATAATTTCTACATCACAGCCTTGTTTTTTAATTAAATTTTCATAAAATTCAACATAATCAATGCCTGTAAATTCATGCTTAGGATAACCAAATGTATCTCTGTATTCCTTTAATGTTAAAACATCCATATATGGATCAATATTTGCTTCATCAAGCATATCTAATGAAATTAGATGGTTTCCTACTTCATCTGCTGGGTAAGAAAGCATTAAAATAATTTTTTTAACACCACGTGCAATACCTTCTAGGATATGAGAAAATCTATTTCTTGATAAGATAGGGAATACTACACCTACTGTATCTGATTGAACCTTATTAGCTACATCCTTAGCAATAGCATCAGTCTTAGCATAATTGCCTTGGCTTCTTGCAACAACAGATTCAGTAATTGCGATTACATCCTTATCATGAATTTGAAAATTTTCTTCTTTTGCAGCATTTAAAACTACATCTGTAACTATTGAAGCAAGATTATCTCCTTCTTTAATGATTGGACCTCTTAAGCCTCTTGAAGTTACACCTGTTACTCTTGTCATAATTATCTCCTTTTAAATAGTAAAAAATTTACAAAAGAATAATACCATAAATAAATATAGTAAACAACCATTATTTTAAAAAATAAAAAACCTAATTATTAGATTTCTAACAATTAGGTCTTATTATTAATTACATTTGTTCATGTATTGTTCTTGAAATAACATCATCTTGTTGCTCTTTTGTAAGCTTGATGAAATTAACTGCATATCCAGATACACGAATTGTAAGCTGAGGATATTTTTCAGGATGAGCCTGCGCATCTAATAATGTTTCACGATTAAATACGTTAACATTTAAATGATAACCACCATCAGATACATATGTATCTAATACTTGAACTAAATTTTCTGCTCTTTGTGACATAATTTTTTCCTCCTATTAATCTTCATCTTTACCAAGGGCACTTGGAGTCATTGCAAATGTATTTGAAATACCATCACGAGAATGATCATATGGAAGCTTAGCAACACTTTCAAGTGAAGCAAGGGCACCATTTGTATCTCTTCCTGACATTGGGTTTGCGCCTGGAGCTAGAGGTACACCTGCTCTTCTTCCATCTGGTGTATTACCAGTCTTTTGACCATAAACAACATTTGATGTAATTGTTAAAATTGACATTGTAGGTTCAGAATCACGATATGTATAATGCTTCTTAATCATATTCATGAATGTTCTTACAAGCCATACTGCAATTTCATCAACTCTGTCATCGTTGTTACCATATTTAGGGAAGTCACCTTCAATTTTATAATCAACAACTAAGCCTTCTTCATTTCTAATTGGAGTAACCTTAGCATATTTGATTGCTGAAAGTGAATCTACTGCAACTGATAATCCTGCGATACCTGTTGCAAAATAACGATGAACCTTTGTATCATGAAGGGCCATTTCTAATGCTTCATAACAATATTTATCATGCATATAATGGATTAGGTTTAATGTATTTACATAAATACCAGCTAACCATTCCATCATATTTTCATATTTATGCATTACATCCTTATAATCAAGTGGACCATCACCAAGGACAGGTGCAAATTCAGGACCAACTTGTACAGCCTTACCTGTTACCTTATCCTTTAATAATTCATCCTTACCACCATTGATTGCGTAAAGTAAGCATTTTGCAAGGTTTGCTCTTGCACCGAAGAATTGCATTTCCTTACCAACCTTCATTGATGATACACAGCATGCAATACAATAATCATCACCCATATAAGGTCTCATTAATTCATCAGATTCATATTGGATTGCTGATGTTCTAATAGATAAATCTGCACAGAATAATTTAAAATTATTTGGTAGACGCTTGCTCCATAAAATAGTTAAATTTGGTTCTGGAGCTGGTCCGATATTATCAAGTGTATGTAAGAAACGGAATGAAGTTTTAGTAACTAAAGTTCTTCCATCTGTACCCATACCACCGATTGATTCAGTAGTCCATGTAGGATCTCCTGAGAAAAGCTCATTATAAGATTGAATACGAGCGAAACGAATCATTCTTAATTTCATAATGAAGTGGTCAACAATTTCTTGTGCTTCACTTTCAGTTAAAATGCCTTTTTTAAAATCTCTTTCAAAATAAATATCTAAGAAAGTTGAATTTCTACCGATACTCATTGCGGCACCATTTTGGTCCTTAACTGCGGCAAGATAACCAAAATATAATGCTTGAACTGCTTCCTTTGCAGTTGTTGAAGGTGCTGAAATATCGATACCATAAGCTAAAGCCATTTCCTTTAATTGCTTTAAAGCTTTAATTTGTTCAGAAATTTCTTCTCTATCTCTAATACGATCAGGAGTCATTTCACCATCAATTAAAGTCTTATCGAATTCCTTCATCTTGATTAAATAATCAACACCATAAAGGGCAATTCTTCTATAATCACCAACGATTCTACCACGACCATATGTATCAGGTAAACCAGTTAAGATGTGAGCTGTTCTACATCTTCTCATTTCTGGTGTGTATGCATCAAATACACCATCGTTATGTGTTTTACGATATTTTTCATAAAATGAAACTACATTTTCATCAATTTTATAGCCATATTGTTCTGCAGCTTGGCATGCCATTCTAATACCACCATCTGGCATGAATGCTCTTTTTAATGGCTTATCTGTTTGTAAACCAACAATTTGTTCAAGAGGCTTATCAATATAACCAGGGCCATAAGCGTTAACCTTTGAAACAATCTTTGTTTCACATTCTAAAACTCCACCCTTTTCTCTTTCCTCTTGCATTAACTTTGATACTTCATTCCAAAGCTTTTTAGTATTCTCTGTTGGTCCTTGTAAGAAAGAACCATCTCCCTCGTAAGGAACATAATTTCTTTGAATAAAGTCACGAACATCAATTTCAAAATCTTGATTCCATTTTCCAGGAACAAATCCTTCCCATGCATTGTTCATAAATCTCATCCTCATCTCTCTAGTTAAATCATTTTTAACCACTAAGATTATATATTATATAAGTCTTAAATACAATGAAATAAAAAAAATAATTAAGAATGATTCTCAATTATTTTTAATGTAAACGTTATTTTAAGCTATTTTTTAGTTCTTCAACCTTCGAATCAAGCCAAATTTCTAAAATTTCTTCTGGTTGAAATCCTCTACATCTTACAAATTCTTTATCATCATTTAAGATCATAATAGTTGGAACAGAAAATATTTCATATCTAGATAATATTTCTTTTGTGTCCTCTCCTGCTTCAACATGATGTAGTGTTAAATCACTTCTATCTTTAGTTAATTTATGTAAGATAGGCATAAGTGTAATACAATTTGCACAGCTCTCGCCAGAAAATTCAACAACACTAATGCCTTTTAAATATTCTTTATAATTTTTATCATTTAGATTCATCTTTTATGACTCCTAATAATATTTTTGCATGTCTTACCTCATCCTTAGTTGGCTCAGGGATGCCTTCTAAAGGATATTTTAAATTCATTTTTTCATATTTAGATTTAGCCATAGTATGATAAGGTAATACTTCTATTTTTTCTACAGTTTTTAGTGTATCAATAAATTCTTTTGTTTTAATTAAATAATTATCATTTAATGTTATAGTTGGAACTAAAACATGTCTTATCCACATTTTAATATTATTATCTGATAAATATTTTGCAAATAATAAGATATTTTTATTAGATTTAGATGTTAATTTAATATGCTCATTATCATCAATATGCTTAATATCTAATAATACTAAATCTGTATATTTAATTAATTCATTAAATTTATTTAATAATTCTTTATTATTTGGATCAAATATAATACCTGATGTATCTAAAGCTGTATTAATATTATTTTCTTTAAATTTTTTAAATAATTCAATTAAAAAATCTATTTGAACTAAAGGCTCACCACCTGTACAGGTAATACCACCCTTAGAGCCAAAATATCCTTTATATTTTAATGCTTTAGATACTATTTCATCTGCACTATATTCTTCTGCACCATTAATATCCCATGTATCAGGATTGTGACAATAAAGACATCTCATAGGACAGCCTTTAAAAAATATTACATATCTAATACCAGGTCCATCAACTGTACCACCTGCAAAAAATGAATGAATTTTACCTTTCATTTTATATCTCCAAAAGATTAATTATTTTTTAATTTATAATCTAACCATTTTAATGCATAAGATGTCCAATCTTCTACATATGGAATAATCTTTTCACTACCCTTTTCAAATGCAGTTTCATTTGCACATGAAAGCCCATGACCACCCATTGGGAATAGGTGATATTCTAAATTTAATTTATGCTCATGATAAGCTTTAATTAATAATAATGAATTATTAACATCGACACTTTCATCAGTTATTGTACCCCATAAAAACATATCTGGTTCATCATTACCAACCTTTTTTTCAAGTGATACTTCTTCCATTAATTTAGGATCATTATATGATGAGCCTAAAAGGTTTTTAAATGAGCCTTTATGTGAATATTTAGGATCAGTTGTAATAACAGGATAGCCAATAATTAATAAATCTGGCTTACAAACATTATAAAAACCATTTTTAAATGTAATATCTAATAATACATGAGCTCCAGCTGAAAAGCCTACGCCAATGATTTTAGATACTCTTTTATCTAATTTCATTTTATTAAATGCATAAACAACATTCATACCTGGAGTAGGATATACTGATTTATCTTCCATATAATTTACAATACATACATGATATCCTTTTTCAAAAAAGATTTTCATAATAGGCTCTTGTTCTCTTGGAGATGTATATTGATATCCACCACCTGCACAAATAAAAATTAATGGTCTTTTATTATCATCAACAAAATAAGTACGATAATAATTTTTAGTTTTATAAATGCTAAATTGTTCCATATTATTCACCTATTAAGAAGCTATATTTATCGCATAGCTTCTTTTTTTCCTCCCTAATTTTTTCATCTTTAATTTTAGGAATGCTTGATAATAAATTATCTCTTTTAATTTTATAATGCTTTTTAAATGCTTCATTTTTTTCTTTAATTAAGCATGGACCATATAATAATTCATCATCATTATAATTTAAATTACCATTAACAAATATCATTATTTCATAATAAATTTCTTTATCATAAAATGCGTATTCATTTTCAATTTTAAAGCCATGACCTGTTAAAAATTTTCTTACATCTTCTCTTTCACAATTAGGCTGAATTATTAATTTTTTATTTTTAATTTTATCAAATGATTCAATTAAAATTTTATTTATTAATAATCCACCCATTCCAGAGATTATTAATGTATCAAAATCATCATCTATATTTTTAAGTCCATCACTTAAAATTATTTTACATCTATCTATTAATCCTTCCTTTATAATGTTATATTTTGCCATTTTTAAAGGACCAGGATTAATATCAGATGCGATTGCATTTTTAACATTAAAATATTTTAAAGCCTTTATAGTTGTAAGACCATGGTCACAGCCTACATCTAAAAGTGTATTAGAATCTTTTGCCAAGCTTGCAAGAAAGGTAATTCTATTATCTATTTGTTTCATCAATAAATGGTTTTAATCTTTCTTGTCTCTTAGGGAATTTTAATTTCTTAATGGCATTTTTTTGAATCTGTCTAATACGCTCTCTTGTGATATCAAAATATTTACCAACTTCCTCTAAAGTTTTAACTCTACCATCATCTAGACCATAACGCATTCTAATAACTTGTTGTTCACGTTCAGTTAAAACTTCTTTTAAAAGTGTGTCAATTTCTAATCTTAATTTTTGATTTCTTGTATATTCATATGGAGATAAAGCTTGTGGGTCGAAAATGAAATCACCTAATTGAGAATCATCCTCTTCACCAACTGGGCTTTCAAGAGATACTGGCTCTTGTGCAACCTTTTGGATTTGTTGAACCTTTTCAACTGAAATACCCATAGCCTCTGCAAGCTCTTCATCGCTTGGTTCACGAGATAATTTATTAACTAATTGTCTTTGTGTTCTTACAAGCTTATTAATAGTTTCAACCATATGAACAGGAATACGTATAGTTCTTGCTTGATCTGCAATCGCTCTTGAAATAGCTTGTCTTATCCACCAAGTTGCATATGTAGAGAATTTAAATCCTTTATCAGGATCATATTTATCTACAGCTCTTAATAAACCCATATTACCTTCTTGAATTAAATCTAAGAAAGGTAGACCTCTTGAAATATATTTTTTAGCAATAGATACAACAAGTCTAAGGTTTGCATTAACAAGTCTTTCCTTAGCTCTTTCACCCTTTGCGATAATAGTTTCAAGCTCAAAATATTGTTCAGCAGAAATTGTAGATTCCTGATCTTGGTCAATTTCTTCCTTCTTTGCTTTAGCTTCACGACCTAAAATAATAGTTCTAGATATTGCGATTTCTTTTGCTAATGCAATTCTATTAGTAATATCTTTAATATCTGCATCATCAATTTTAGGCTTATTATCAAGTGGGTTGATATAGAAAGGCTTAACCTTACCAATATCCTTTAAATACATTCTTACAGGGTCATTGATATCAATGTCCTTTAATAATGTATCATCACTTTCAATGATTTCATCCTTTACATCCTCTAAGCTTTTATCAATCATTGAATCATCGATATCATCGATGCTAAGCTCAGTTTCAATTTCAACGATATTGATTCCTTCCTTTTCAAGACCATTGACGATTTTTTCATATTCGTCAGAATCCATTTTGTAATTATATTTAGTTTCAATATCCTTTGATGTAACTTGTCCATCATTTGCTTCTGCGAAAGCCTTTAATTCTAATATTATTTCATTAATAGTCATCTAAATATCCTCCCTTATAATATGATATATTTTGATTCTCTTAATTTCTTTATAATTGCTTCATATCTATCCCTTATAGTGTTTTTAGGAATATTTAATTCATTTGCAAGCTCTAAAAATGTTTTAGGCTCATCTCCATAAAAGCCACGATGTGCGGTATAAATATATACATCATTTTTAGAAAAGTTTTCTTCTAAAAATTTAATAACTACTTCTTTAGTTTCTCTAATTATTTTTTTCTCATATGGTGATTTAGTATCGTTATCAATAATATCGATATCTAAATCGTCATCATCATCATTTTTGATATCCTCAAAATGATAATCCTTTACCTCATTTGCAATATAATTTTGCATCTTTTTATTAATCCAGCTAAAGGCGTATGTTGAAAATCTATTTTTCATTTTAGGATCATATAATTCTACAGCTCTCATTAATCCTAAATTACCTTCTTGAATTAAATCTTCTAAAGATAAATTTGTTTTATTCTTATATTTGTATGCATAATATATTACTAATTTTAAATTGGCTCTAATCAAGATTTCTCTTGCACGATCACCTTTTTTAGCTAAATCTAATAATTTAAAATATTCATCCTTAGTAATGATACTTTCATCATTATAATTAATATCTTTAATTTTTTTATTAGCCTCTTGTCCTACCTTAATAGCTTTTGCTAAAGCTATTTCTTTAGCTAAAGCTATTTCATTAGATATTCTTTCTATTTCTTTATCCTTTATAACAGGCTTTTTTTCTAATGGATTTTGATATATTAAAGGCTCTTTATTTAATTCTAATGAATATATTTTATATGCATCTAATAAAGGTAATTCATCATAAGATAAATCGATATATGGAGAATTCTTTTTATTTTGCTTTGGCATTTTTAATTCTCCTTTTGAATAATTCATGCTCCTGTCTTAATTTGAACATTTTAGTATATAATTCATCCTTTTTATCTTCAGGTGCATTTTTCATTCTTCTTTTAATTGATTCAAGCTTATTAGTATAAGATATATCAATTACCTTATTAATACATTTTTCTAAATCATTTTTATTATAAATGGCCTTGTCATTCTTTAAGAATTTAGAAATCTTTATATAATATGCTAAATTATCTTCATCTAAATATTTAATGAATCTTTGTTCTTCAAATTCATCATTATATG
>JAILBI010000195.1 GCA_024681175.1 Acholeplasmatales bacterium | reverse complement strand
TAAAAGAAAGCGAGAAATATTAATATGAAAAAAATAATATTATCATTTTTAGTCTTATTTTTTTGCTTGTTTCCTTTTGATGTTTTTGGTAAAGAAATAGTAATTTCAGATTTGTATAGTAATTATTATACAGGTGATGATCATTTTAAGGCAGCAGATTCTTTTAATTATTTAACATTTATAAGTGATGATTTTTTTAAAGAAAAACTCGAATATTATAACGAGGTAATAAGTGAAAACAATAAAGCAACCGAGAATCATATTAATATATATTCAAATATTAACCTATATTCAAGAGATGGGGAAAGAATAGGAACTAAATTATTGAAATTAACATACCGTATATACAACAATAAGATAGTAAATATGCTTTTATATATTGATAATGTTAATGTGATAAAAGCTAATCTATATAACTACATAATATTTTTTGATCATGATATTAATTATTATGATTTTAAGGAAGAAGACCCTAATGTAGCTTTGGCATGTAGTGGAGATCTTTTTTATGAATCTGACTATCCAATTACTAATATATTTTCTATAATGCCTGATTTATTATTTTCTTTTTATTATGATTATGTTGAAGAAACTAATATATCTATCCCGACATTCTCAAATTTAACTGAAGAAGAGATTGTCAATGAAGTTGGATTAGTTGATAATTTCGGTAATAGGTTATTGTTATGTGAAATAATTGAAAGTGATTATATTAGTTATACAAGTATTAATAATTACCACATAAAAATAAGAGGCTTAAATAAAGAAAGGCAAGCAATATTTAAGATTATCAATATTGATGTTATATCTACAAAAAATATATTACAGTCAGCTCATTTTACGACATCATGTGATGAAATAATTGATGATTTAGATATTATTAATGATTTAGATATTCAAAGAGAATATGAAAATATAAAAATTAGTTCAGAATATCATTATGCTTATAACAAAAAAGGAAATTATAAATATATCGCAAATATAAAATTTAGCGATATGAATTTAATAATATCTGGTGATATTGTTGTTTCTGATAATGAAAGTCCATATGGTATTATTACACCAGAATTGATCACAGTGCCAAATGATTATTGTATGACTAAAGAAGAAATATTAAAAAAGTTTAGTATTTATGATAATCAAGATGGATATATATCATCAACGAATATTACATTAGATGGATTTATTAATTATTTATCTAGTTATAAAGCATTAAATGATCACTATATTGTTTTAAAGGCTAAAGATAGTAGTGGTAATACATATACACATAATTTTATTATTAGAGTTACTGATGATAAATCATATTCTGAATTAAAAAGATTTTCTATATTAGAATATGTTGAAAATAAACAAAATATAGAAAATGATGTTATAGAATCAGCTAAAGAAAACAAATATAATCCTATTATTTCTAATAGTAATTATGTTATTAAGGCATATGTTTCTCATAAACTTACTGTCAGTGAAATACAGGATTTATTAATTTCGGAAGGATATTTAAAAAATAGCGAAAATGTTTCTATTGAAAGTGAGTATTTTAAAGAAGAAAAACCTAAAGCCGGTACTTTTTCATTATCTGTAAAATATGAAAATGGTGATGTTACATATTATGAAATAAATCTAGTTGAAAAGGAAGAAATAATAGAAGAAGAAAAATCTTATACTGGTTTAATAGTTTCTATTATAATTGGTGGAATAGCTATTATAGCCACAATAATATTATTAATAATGAGGTTTTATGTCCATGCGAAAAAGAATTAGTTTAATTATTTTATTAATTGTTTCAATCCTTTTCATTGGAACAAAAACATATGCTAGTGGTACTAATAATTTAAAAGAAGATTTTGATTTAAAAACTCCATATGATGGTTTTAATGCTATTTATGGAGATATGAATTTATCTAATGATTTGATATATGATGTTAGATATACTGTAAAGGATTCTACAGATGATATTATTGATGGTGAAATAATATATAAATATGAGATATTAGGTGATTCAAATTTTAATAGTTTTATTGATGTATTATATAGAATTGAAAATTCACTTGGTACTGAGCTTAAGGTAACTATTGGTAGTAAAGTTATTTATGATTTAGTATTGGGAGAATATGCATCTATATATGAATGTAATTTATTTGATTTTACTGATTATAGTGATAAATTATTATCTATTGGTAGTTTTACATATACTGATAATTTAGTATCTAGTGATTCTAAAGCAATTGCTTTGATATTTCAAGAGAAAGTAAAACTAGATTTTCTTATTGGCATAAAAGCTAAAAGAGGAATCAACAAATATTTAACATTATCTAATATTAATGCTTATGATATAGAAGAAATATATTTTGATATCAAAAAGACTCATGAAGCAGTATTAAATCATAGGATATTAGAATCTAATTATTATCCTGTTTCT
>JAILBI010000194.1 GCA_024681175.1 Acholeplasmatales bacterium | reverse complement strand
TAATATCGATACAGTAGGATTATTTAAAGCTTTAGCTTATGATGAAAATATAAATAAAGATGATTATATCAATAATCTAATTAATGATATTAAGAATTTTAAAAATAATGATCTTAATATTCCAAATATAAATGCTAAATTAAGAGATTATCAAATAGATGGATTAAAATGGTTAAATGTCCTTACTAAATATAATTTAGGTGGTATTTTAGCTGATGATATGGGCTTAGGTAAGACTTTAGAGATGATTAGTCTTTTTGAATCAAATAAAGATAAGAAGCCTATATTAATTATTTGTCCTAAATCATTAATTTTTAATTGGGGTTCTGAAATATCTAAATTTAGTCCAAATACTAAATGTATTAAGATATATGGATCATTAAATGAAAGACATAAAATAATTAAAAATATAGATAATGATGAAAGAATCATTTATATAACATCATATGATTCTTTAAGAAATGATTTAGAATTATATAAGGATATTTTATTTAATTTTTTAGTTTTAGATGAAGCTCAAGCAATTAAAAATGTAAATGCGATTAAATCTAAAAATGTTAAAGAATTAAATGGTATACATAAATTTGCACTAACAGGTACACCGATAGAAAATAGTGTAATAGATTTATGGAGTATATTTGATTTTATATTGCCTAAATATTTAGAAGATTTAAATGTATTTATGGCTAAATATTTAAATAATAAAGAATACACTAAAATAATATCTAAAAAGATTGCCCCATTTATATTGAGAAGAACCAAAAAAGATGTTTTAAACGATTTACCTGAAAAATATGAACATATTATTTCATGTGATATGTCAGAAAAACAAAGAATGATTTATGACGCTCATATAAATGACGCAAAAGAAAAGATTTTAAATGAAGAAGTATTTGAGATGTTGCCATATTTGACTGTATTGCGTGAAATATGTGTTGATCCATCACTTATTGATTTAAATTATTTTGATATGTCAGGTAAATTGTCATATTTAAATGAAATGTTACCTAAATATATAAAAGATGGTCATAAAATATTAATATTTTCATCTTTTGTAAAAGGATTAGAAAGAATTAGTAAATTATTAGATGAACTAAATATTAAATATTTTGTGTTGACTGGTCAAACACCAATAGAGGTAAGAAATAAAGAAACTAATATTTTTAACAATAACGACAATATTAAAGTATATTTAATATCTCTTAAGGCTGGTGGTACTGGTTTAAATCTAGTTGGGGCAGATACAGTAATTCATCTTGACCCATGGTGGAATTCAAGTGCGGAAAATCAGGCAACTGATAGAGCGCACAGAATAGGACAACAAAGAAATGTTGAGGTAATTAAGCTCATTTCAAGTGATTCAATAGAAGAGCGTGTAATTGAGCTTCAAAATATAAAGAAGGATATAATAAATGAATTGATTAATAATGATGAAAAATCAATTACATCCATTACTATGGATGATATTAAATTCATTTTAGGTTAGGGCTATGGATAAAGTAGAAAAGGATTTTGAAGATATTAATACACTAATGAATAATTTTTTGGAAAACAGAAATAAATTAGGACTTATTTATAATGAATATGTTAATAGATTGGGAAATGAATATTATTTATCAAAATTATCAAATACTTTTTTAAATGCATTTAATACATTTGAAAGATTTTATGGAATAATAGAGAATCAAAAAGTATATGCAAATATGCTTAATGATATTAGTGTTGCTGCATTAGAATTCTTTAAAATAAAGACTAATGAAGATTTAGAAAGAATTAGTCTATTTAAAAGAAAGAAAATATTAGACAAAGAATTAAAAAACAATCAGGAAAAATTGAATAATCTTTTAATAAAATTAGACGAAATAAATGATTATATAACTAATTCTTGTGAAAAATATGCTAAAAACAATTAATTTTGAAATAAAAATCACAAAAAGCGGTTTTACTAAAATATAATTCTTTACAAGATTATAATTATGTATTAAAATATTGAATTGTAAAAGAGGTATAATAATATGATTAAAATTGGTATTTTTGGTTATGGTAACCTAGCACGTGGTGTTGAGGCTGCAATTAAGAAAAATGATGATATGGAATTAGTAGCCGTATTCTCAAGAAGAGATCCTAAAGATGTTAAGATTAATACAGAAGGTGTTAATGTTTATAGAAGTGAAAATGTAACTGACTTCAAGGATAAGATTGATGTATTAATTATTTGTGGTGGATCAAGAAGTGATTTACCTGTTCAAACTCCAAAGTTAGTTAAGGACTTCAACGTAATTGACTCATTTGATACACACGCACATGTACTTGACCATTTTAATAATGTAAATAAAGTTGCAGTTGAAAACAATCACATCGCTGTAATTTCAACTGGTTGGGATCCAGGTATGTTCTCACTTAATAGAGCTATTATGGAAGCAATATTGCCAGATGGTGAAAGCTATACATTCTGGGGCAAGGGTGTATCTCAAGGTCATAGTGATGCAATAAGAAGAATCAAGGGTGTAATTGATGCTCGTCAATATACAGTACCTGTTGAAGAAGCTTTAAAGAAGGTAAGAAGCGGAGAAAATCCAAAGCTTACTACAAGAGAAAAACATACAAGATTATGTTATGTTGTAGCAGATGAAAAAGATCATGCAAGAATTGAAAAAGAAATCAAGGAAATGCCTGATTATTTTGTTGATTATGACACAACAGTTAATTTCATTTCACTTGATGAAATGAAGAAGAACCATTCTAAATTACCTCATGGTGGTTTCGTAATTAGAAGTGGTGAATCTTCAAATGGTACTAAGCATGTTGTTGAATACAGCTTAAAATTAGATTCAAATCCGGAATTTACAGGTTCTGTATTAGTTGCATATGCACGTGCTGCATACAGAGCTAAGACAAGAAGAGAAGCTGGTTGTAGAACAGTATTTGATTTTGCACCAAAGGATTTATCTAGATTATCTTACGAAGATTTAATCAAGCACACATTATAATTAATTTGCACTAGTTTAACTAGTGCTTATTTTTTTAATTGATTGAATTTAATTTTATATGTGATAAAATTGTTTTTGTATTGGAGTTGATATTTATGGTTTTATTATTAATATATATAGGTTATATATTATTATTAAGCGTTCTTACATTCTTTTGTTATGGCAAAGATAAATCACTTGCCAAAAAATCAAATGGTAAAAGAATGAAAGAAAAAACTCTACTAGGACTAACAGCCTTTGGTGGGGCCATAGGTGCTTTTTTTGGTAGAATTATTTTTAGACATAAGACAGATAAGATATATTTTAGTTTTACTATCTATATGTCATTATTATTTGAAATTGCAGTTTTAGGCGTATTTGCTTATTTCTACTTTAAGTAAGGAGGAATAATATGGGTAAGACAAGTTTAGAAAAATCACACTCAAAAGTATCTAATTTTAAATTGACAATGCTATGCGTTTTAGCTGCATTCTTCTTTAATTTAGCGTGGATTGGTTTATTAATATTTAGAGAATATAATGTTGCTTTAGGGGCAGTAATATTAGGTGTATCAGATGCTATATGTTTATTATTATATTTAGCATTAGGTAGGTTTACTCGATGAAAGATGTTGAATTAGATTTATTACAAAGATTTTCAAAATATCTTAATGGGGATTTGGGTATTACGATAAATCAAGTTAATAAGGTCTGTAAAACAGGTGTTGGTGATAAATTAGCACTAAAATTATTATTAGAGGAATATTTAGGTGAAAACGAATTGTTCACTAAATATTATGATGAAATAGTAAAAGAATTGAATCCAAAAGATTATACAAATGATGAATATTACAATAATGTAAAAATTAAAAATAAAAAATATTTAAGTTGGGAATTAAAATATTCAAAATATAAACCATATGAATTATTTGTATATGACGATTTCAAAGAAATAGATGGCTATGTAATTCCACAAATAGGTTATTTTACTAAGCCTTTTGATTATTTAGGTGTATATCAAGATAAAAGATTATGGATGAGTATTACACCAAATGAAATCAATACGATGAAAAAGCCAATAGAAAATGCCAAAGGTAATGTATTAGTATTTGGTATGGGGTTAGGTTATTATCAATATATGATTTCAAATAAAAAACAAGTAAATAAAATAACTATAGTTGAACATGACCAAAATGTAATAGATTTATTTAATAAAATTATATTTCCATTTTTTAAATTTAAAATTAAAATTGAAATTGTAAGACAAGATGCATATGCATATTTGTCAGGTGTAAAGGATAAAGAATTTGATTATATATTTGTAGA
>JAILBI010000181.1 GCA_024681175.1 Acholeplasmatales bacterium | reverse complement strand
TATTTATTATTTTTATAAACTAAATTAGAATTTATTAATTTTCTTTTATTATCAATAATTGATTCCATAAATGGGTAATATACAGGCTGATTAATTAATATTCCATCACCTTCATTAGTTAAAATATTAATTAAGGTACATATACCACCTACAACACCATATGTTAATACAAATTTTCTATTTTCTGGTTCCCAATGATGATGCTTTTTAATCCAAGATGATAATGCATCAAAATAATCATCCATTGGCTCAGAATAGCCAAAGATACCATGTGATGCTTTAGCTATTAAAGCATCTATTACCTCTTTAGGAGCCTTAAAATCCATATCTGCAACCCACAAAGGTATTACATCTGCTGGTTTACCTCTTCTTTTTGCATAATCCCATTTAAGGCTATTTGTATTTTTTCTATCAATTATTTCGTCAAAATTATATTTATTCATAAATTGCTTGCCTCAAATCCTCTATTAAATCTTCTACATTTTCAATTCCTACACTAATTCTTAAAAATTGTTCATTAATACCTTTTTTATCACGTTCTTCTTTTGGTAAATCTGCATGTGTTTGATACATTGGATATGTAATTAATGAATCTATACCACCTAAGCTTTCAGCATATTTAAATATTTTAATATTTTTTAATATTTTTCTTGCTAAAGCTTCTGATTCTAATGTTATAGATATCATTCCTCCAAAGCCTTTAGATTGCTTCTTATTAATTAAATATCCTGGATTATCTTTTAATCCGACATAATTTACTTTTAAAATACAGGGTTGCTCCTTTAAATATGAAGCAATCTTTATTGCATTATTATTTATTTGATTCATTCTTAAAGGTAATGTTTTTATTCCTCTTTCAATTAAGAATGAATCAAATGGTGATAATGATGCACCTATAGTTTTTGCATAATATAATACATTCTCACCTAATTTTTCTGAATTAGTTATTACAAAGCCTGCTAAAGTGTCATTATGTCCACCTAAATATTTAGTTCCTGAATGAATTACAATATCAGCACCTAATAATATAGGCTTTTGAAAATAAGGTGTTAAGAATGTATTATCAACAATTAATAATAAATTATTATCTTTGCATATTTTTGATACTTCTTCTATATCTGTAACATTCATCAAAGGATTTGATGGTGTTTCAATATAGATAGCTTTAGTGTTTTTATTTATTTTTGATTTTAATAATTCAAGATTATTTGTATCTATAAAATCAAATTTATAATTATCTTCCTTTAAGGTTCTAAATAATCTTAAGGCACCACCATATAAATCCTCTGAGCAAATGAAATGATCACCTGATTTAAATGTTTTAAATACACAAGTTATTGCGGCCATACCTGTTGAAAAGCCAGTACAGGATTTACCTTGTTCAAGCTTCATCACTAAATCCTCAAGATGACATCTTGTTGGATTTGATAATCTTGAATAGCTATATTTAGATGGTTCATCTAAATTAGCATGAACAAATGTTGCAGATTGATAAATAGGAGTTGCAATTGCGCCATATTGATCATCTATGTTTGTTGTTGGATGAACACATAATGTTTCAAATTTCATATAATACCTCCTAATATTCATCAATAAATCTAAAGCCTATAGGTAAAAACATTTCATTAACATTTTTTAAATAATCATCATTACCAAAAGGTCCCTTTTCAAATGCAGTTTTATTTCTTCTATATTCTTTTATTTTATTATAAAATCCTGCAGATCCTGCATGAGTATTTAAAAATACTATTTGCTTATCTAATTTTTTAGATAAATTTAATAATATATTTCTTCCAATATTTAATCCTTGATAATCTGGATCTACTGCAACATTTAATATTGTCGCAAAAGTGCCATCTGATACCGCTCTTGCAATACCTACAAGCTTGTTATTATCAAATGCGCATGAATAATAATTAGAATTATTAAATGCTAAAGTAGTTTTATTTATATCATGTGGATGATTAAAAAATGCTTTAGTTAATAAATCATTTATTTCATTAAATGATACATTATTAAAAT
>JAILBI010000160.1 GCA_024681175.1 Acholeplasmatales bacterium | reverse complement strand
ATTTTAATGATTTATATATTGATAATCTGACGGGATTATCAAATTATTCTAAATGGTTAATTGATATTAATGAATTTGCAGCCAAAAATGAAGAAGCATATTCTATTATTACATTTGAAATATGTGATTATGTATCATTACTTAGTATAATAGGATCTAAAAAATGCGAACAATTAATTATAAAAATATCTAATTATTTAAAAAATCAAGAAAATGATATAGCTTGTCGTATGAGAGGAGAAATGTTTGCGATATTAACATTAGAAGCAAATATTGAATCCTTAAAAGAAAGAGCAAGAGATTTATTAAAATATATATCTTCAGATAATAATTTTTCAGCAATCAAAATTAGAGGTGGTATTTATATAGCAGATAGTCATGATGATATTAATACTGCCACTGAAAAATCTCGCTTAGCATTACAATCTAGTCAAAATAATGAACTATTAGTATATACCGATAAATTATATGATGAGATCAAGGAAGAAAAGACTTTAGAATTACATATCGATGATGCACTTGAAAATGATGAATTCATGCTTTATATTCAACCTAAAATATCAACAAAGACAGGTAAAATAGGTGGAGCAGAAGCGTTAACTCGTTGGAAATATATGCATGAAAAGATATTGGCTCCTTATAAATTCATACCTTTATTTGAAAGAACAGGCTATATAACTAAGCTTGATTTTAAGATGTTTGAATATGTATGTATCTTTTTAAAGAGTGTAATTGATTCTGGTAAAAAGCCTGTAAAAATATCTGTTAATGTATCTAGATATACAATAGATTATGAAAATTACATAAAGACACTTAATGAAATTAGAAATAGATATAATATTCCTATTAATCTAATTGAGCTAGAAATTACTGAAGGAATGTATACAGAAAATACAGATGATATTCAAAAATTTGTAAATATGCTTAAAAAGGAAGGTTATTCTATTTCAATTGATGATTTTGGTTCTGGCTATTCTAATTTAAATAGTATTGCTAATTTAGATTTTGATGTAATTAAATTAGATAAATCATTATGCAATATGGAAGGAAAGAATAATGACCTAATTTTAGATGCAATTATCTCAATTGCCAAAAAAACAGGTCATAGTGTTGTGTGTGAGGGAATAGAAACAAAAGAAATGGTTGATAAAATGGTAAAATTAGGTGCTGATTTAATACAGGGATATTATTATGATAAGCCATTAGAAAAAGAAGAATTTAGAAATAAATATATTGAATAAAGTTGAGCACTTCTAAAAACATTGTGACTTACGCTGAGACGGTATGCTCGTTATCTTTAGGATGGCTCCACTCAAATAGAATAGATAATTAAGGCGTCATAAAAATAATATGATGCTTTTTTTATTGAATGAAAATAATTTTTGATATATAATAATATTGAAAATAAATATTTCTTTTTTGTGAGGTGATAATATGATATACGAATATATAATTAATAATTTTAAAAAAGGGGAACCAATATTTCTAAATGAAATACCTGGTTCATCAAAAGAAGTTATTAGACAAGAAATGAAAAGATTAACAGATGAAGGCAAATTAGAAAGATCATATAATGGCGTTTATTATATTCCATATACGACAATATTAGGTACTAAAGGTAAAATATCAATTGATAATTTTATTGAAAAGAAGTATTTAAAGACTGGTGGATTTCTTACAGGCGTTTCATTAGTAAATAAATATGGATTTACTTCACAAAATCCTAGTGTGTACGAAATATGCACAAATGCAGCTACAACCAAGCAAAGAAAAATAGAAATTGATGGTAATAATCTTATTATTTATAAACCATTATCTGTTATTACAAAAGAAAATATTAGAGAATTAGAGTTTTTAGATTTGATGACTGTAATTGATAAATACTCAGAATTAAGTGGTGAAGAATATAAAAATAAACTAAGGGAATATGTGAATAATGCAGATATTAATTTTAATATTGTTAAAGAATATATTTCTTTATTTCCAGCAGTTGTTTATAAAAATATATATGAAGGTGGATTAATGAATGAGTTGGTATAAAAATTTTAAAAATGAATGGAAAGAAATAATTGAAACTGTAGCAAGTGAAATAAAAAGAAGTATGAAAATTATTCATATGATGATGCTATAAATAATGGAATTGCTAAAATAGTTAATACTGATGTATTCACATATAAAAAGTAAAATTATCCTATACAAAACCGGATGAGATTGAAAGATACTATTGATTTTATTGGCCTATGGGAATCTTGAATAATGAAAATTTTAACCGCGTCTAATTCTATACGTTTAAAATGGAATCTGGTAAAAATTCATTTGTTATGACTCCAACAAAATGGATAAGTAAAATAAAAAAAATGGATATTATCTGATGAATAATAACTGTATTAAAAACAAAAGAGTAGATTGGGATTTTTATATCTTGTCTACTCTTTTTACTGTTATATTATTCTTTTATTCCATGTTTTTCTTTGACATATTTATCTATTTCTTCAGCGGCACGTTTAGTTGCGGCAACAGCCTCAACTACTGTTCTAGCACCTGATACTACATCTCCGGCTGCGTATACACCAGGTCTTGTT